>NZ_JADEWG010000063.1 GCF_015207735.1 [Phormidium] sp. LEGE 05292 | reverse complement strand
ATATTATCACTTAGTGTTAGTTGGGGATTTGGATTCAGAGTATTAAGAATTAATGATTTAGTAAAGTGATGAGCATTTAATTTGCATATTCGGAAAATGCAGAATAAAAGCTTTAGTGTCCCTTTGCTCCCCTGCTCCCCTGCTCATATAACTGGCTGGCGAGTGCGATCGCTTCTGCAACACTAGCAATTTTACCTTCAATGTGAGCAATTTGAATTTCTGTAAGTAATTCGCCAAGTTTTGGGCTAGGGTTGAGGTTAAGTTCTCTCATTAAATCATTGCCAGAAATTAGGGGAATCGGGTGAGCAACTCGATCGTTAGGATTAAGATAGCGGTTAATTAAAGGCGAAATTGCCTCAATGGAAATTCCTGTAGCTACAGCTGAAACTGCAACAATCGGAAAAGCTTTTCCGGCTTCTCGAAATAGAAAATATTGCTCTCTTAAAGACATTTTATTAGGTAATTCTTGCTTTAAATGCAATTGTGATAAAAGTTTTAATATGGTAGTTACCGCTTTGATTTCGGCGCGACTGTAAGAGAGTTTTTGTAATTCTAATTCCGCCAAAATAGGATCGTTTATGACTAAACAAGCGAGTTTGGCAAGACTTAACCAAGGAGTTTTGATAGTATCACGAATTGCTTGAGAAAGTTCTATTTCTAATTGAGGCCAAATTTTTACTAATGTGGTAGCAGCGGAGTTAATGGCGACAAGTTGGCGGAAACTTTTTTCTGTAGCGTGACTCAACCAAATATTAATTAATCCATCTTCCCAAGCAGCAGTTAACCAGGGAATTCCAGAATGAGAATTGAGCAAATAACCTAATTCCACTCGGACTCTTTCAGCTGCAACTGTACCAATTAAAGGTGCGATTTCTTTAATTACGGAACGAGTTTCTGGTTGAATCGTAAAACCTAATTGGGCAGCTTGACGGTATGCTCTGAATAAGCGCAAAGGGTCATCTTGCAGGTTAGCAGGTGATACCATGCGGATGAGATTTTGCTTTAAATCAGTGTAACCTTGCAGGGGATCGATTATTTGGTTGGTGTGGGGGTGGTAGGCGATCGCATTCATGGTAAAATCTCGTCGCCGCAAATCAGTTTCTAACGAATCACCTTCTTGCTGAGCGAAATCAGCAGTAGCATGGGGAAAAACTACCCTAGCAATTTGTCTTTGGGGATCTAACAAAACAAAACCAGCTTTGTAGTGAGTAGCGATTTTACGGGCAACCTTTACTGCTTTTTCCGGGATAACAAAATCTAAATCCAAATAATCGCGCTTTCTCCCCAAAAGCGCATCTCTTACCGCACCACCTACCATGTAAGCAGATTCCGGCAACAATTTTAAATCAAACGGCCAATTTTCAGGAGACAAAGCCGAAAATTCTCTCTCTGCGTTCTCTGTGTCTCTGTGGTTCATGGTAGTTTTTCAGATAATCGCAACAAAAATCAACCAAGGGACTAAGCGATCGCCCACTCGCCTAAGCTAGATTAACAAAAAAGCCACTGGAGAAGACGCTATGTGTATTTGCGTTAACTGCCATTATGTCGATCGCTGTATTACCTACCACGCCGTAGAAACGCAGCATGAGGTACCTCACCTCACAGCAGATCCCGACTTTGAACCAATTGAACCCAGCATTAATGTTAACATTCGTCCCCGACAAGATTATGTAGAAATGGAATGGGACGTTGTAGGCTGCGTTAGCTTTAAACAAGAAATGGGTAAATGGGCGAAGTTACGTCCCGGTGAGTTAGTACCTACTTGAAACGGGAAAAGGATTGGTTCAAACCTTTTTCCTTCAGTCTTTTATAGCAACGGACATATCGGTTAGAACATGATAATTTTGATTTAAAGCGAACTCCTGAACAGGGAATGGGTAACAGGGTATAGAGAAGAGAAATGTCCTAACCGACGAAAGCGACTGCTATATAAACACAAAAAAAACAAAAGGGTTCAGTGAAAATGAACCCTTTTTCATATATGTCTAAAAAAGAAGGGAAGTATATTTGGCAGCCTCTTAAGAGATTTTGTTAACTTGACGACGGCGAAATGCAGCTAAAGAAGCAGCTACTAATCCTAAACCAGTGAGGGTTGCAGGTTCAGGTACGCTTTTACTACTCGATCGCGCCATCACCTTGAAATCAGGCCCATTCATAGTCCAATCTGAAAAGACTCTGATACCCGCAGCAGAGGTTACTCCCAATTGACTGAGTTTAACTCCCCAGGAGCCTACTTCTTGGGCTTTGTCAATTTCAAGCGTGTCAAGGCTAAAGCCAGCATATTGTTTATCGTTACGACCGAGGAACAGAGATTTACCGATCAGGTTGCCGCTGGCATCAATTGCTTGAATTAAAAGATCGCTGGCATTCCATTGTCCCGAACCCCGTTCCCAGAAGAACAAGTTATCTAATCCTGTATTATCCGCGACAATAGTTTCTTGGAAGAACAGGTTCATTTTCATGGTTTTACCATCTTCAACATCAATAATGTTGTTGAGGTTGTTGTTACCCAGATATGCAGCAATATCATCATCAGTAGGGTTATTTAAACCAGACACTTCACGACCACCTGGTTTGCTTGCTTTATCACCTCGGTCTGTGCTAGCAGCACCCGTGTTGTTAACCGAGAGACCGAGTTCTGGATTGGAAGTTTGTCCAGGTTTTACATCCTTGATAGGGTCATTGTAGAGAATCTTGGCTTTGTTGACCAAATTAAATTTGTTAAATGTATTCCCATTCTGAGTAATGGAGTTCAACCAAATATCAGCTTCGGGGTCTGATGTTTGGCTGACATTACTGGTAAAATTGGCAGCTTGAGCGGCAGTAGAAACGGCTAAAACTGTACTACAAGCTAAACCTAGAAAAGTCGCGGCGTTTTGTAATTTCATTTTGTTACTCCTTATTGTGTTTTACACAATCAATACGATAATAATGCCCTTTTTTTTTTATTTTGTGATCTAGATCTTCGCTATTTTAAGGAAAAAGATTAGAACTCAATTCTAGTTATCTTATGCTGAATCAGGTATTTGGCTTGACTTTTGCTATTATACTTGGTTCATTGCTAATTCTATCTTAGTCACAGCTCTTGGCTAATTACTACTCACGAATCAGAATTTATTCTAATCTTTAAAATTAGCTTGGCTCATTAAGTAAGAATAACGATTTGACTAAAGTAGAGCTAGTAGATCTAGTGAATTAACGACAGAATTTTTGCAGAAATGAGAATTATACTGGGAGTATTACAGAGAAGTTTTGCTACAAAGAATCTGTTGAATGGTTGAATTCATGGAAAGGTGTACAGAGTTGGCAGAATACGGTTTAGGTATTCACAGTAGTAGCCCGGAGTTAGGGATAGGTATTAGTAATTTTACTGATGAGACTCGCTGCCAAACCTGGAATTTAGGGCATGATTTATCTACGCACTTGCATCAGTATTTAGCCGAATTGATCCAACCACAATCTTGGTCAGACTTGGCTTTTATTGCGGTTGCGAAAGGCCCTGGTAGTTTCACGGGTACGCGCATTGGTGTGGTTACTGCCCGCACTTTGGCGCAGCAATTAGAAATTCCTTTGTTTGCTATTTCTACTTTGGCAGCAGTGGCTTGGTCGCATGATATGGAGGATGATAACCAAGCGATCGCAGTTCAAATGCCTGCTAGTCGCGGCGAAGTTTTTGGAGCAGTTTATCGAAAATCTGTCAACGATCTCAAGCAGGTTGAATTATTACCAGATAGTGTGATGAAACCGGAAGTATGGCAACAAACTTTGGCAAAACTAACTTATCCCTACAAATTAATTGAAGTTTCCAGCAACATAGGTGCGTCGGTGTTTCATTTGTTAGAACTGGCATATTTAGATTGGCAACAAGGGTTACGTCCCCATTGGTCGGAAGCTTTACCTTTTTACGGTCAACATCCAATAGAATAAGTCCGTTGTAGCGACTTTAGTCGTGATAGAGCACTGAAGTGCTCACAACGAACTTAAGGTTAAAATGACTGCGGAAATTAGTAATAAAAGTGGTGTTAACCAATCTCCCCAACGGACATATAAGGTTTCAGTTTGACGACGATAAACTGTGTCAGCATGAATTTGAAAGGTTTTAGTTTGAGAGATCCATTTAGTTTTGCCATGAGGATCGACAATAGCAGAATAACCTGTATTGGTTGCTCTTACTGCCCAGCGATCGTTTTCTATTGCCCGTAAAACATCCTGTGCATGATGTTGAAATTGCATGGCAGCATTATAAGGGTCATTGTTAGATGATGTGAGAATAAATTCCCCTCCTAAAGCTGTTTGGCGTTGAAAATGGCGGGTAAATGCTGAATCATAACAAATACCGACAATGGCGCGACCAAAAGGTGTATCAAATACTTGATTAGATACACCAGGAATTTGATCCGATCCGACTGCGGAAACTTGGGGAAATATCCGCCCTAAAATGTCTCGAAAAGGTACGTATTCACCAAAAGCTACTAAGTTTACTTTGTCGTAGCGGCTGAAAATTTCGCCTGTTCCAGTAACAGTAAATAAGCTGTTGGTATAACTATTTCCTGTGCGACGATGTGCGCCTATCCAAGCAACTACTTTTTCGTCCAAAATAGCTTGATAAAAAGGGTTAATTGTTAATGGTGGGTCACTCCATTGAGATGATAAAGCGCCTTCGGGAGTCAAAACTGCTGCTACTCCTTGCTGAGCTAAATTACGATATCCATTGATATATCTGATTGCGGAAAGACGCAAACCTTCGGGAGTAAATTTAATTCTGTTAGCAATATTGCCTTGAATAATTCCTACTTTTAAAGTGTTGTTTGGTTGTTCGTTTAATGGTTGGCTGTAAATTGCCCATCCTACTAAATGGGAAGTAATTAATAGTCCAATGGCAAGACTCAAATAGCCTTTATGAAACCTAAAAATTGGCGAATTTGTCTGTAATTTTCCAGACATCAAAGCTTCAGCTATTAAACCATTTACGGCAACAATTACGGCGTTAATTGTATTTGGGCCAGAGATTTGACTCAAATGTAAAATTGCCAAGTTATGGGGACTTTGAGTAAAGGATAAGGAAGTCCACCAAAAAGGGCCTGCACTCCAAATATATTCGAGAACACACCACAGAGTTGTGCCGATTAATACGCGAATTAAACTGTTGGGAATTGTGTATTTATTATTTTGAATGAATTGAAAAATTGCTCTGCTACTAACAGCCCAAATAGTTACTAAGACAATGCCCCAAATTGTAAATAATAGTAGTGCTCCTAGTGCGATCGCTAAACTCAAAATCCAAGGAATTCCCAACCAAGTCAAGGGATGAAGTCCAAGAATCCAAGATAAAGTTAAGCCATGATAGCCGATCGCCCAAAGTATAGCGTAGAGGTAGAGACTTTTTTCAGATTTTTGGCTTTTTACTGTAAAAATCCATAAGGGAATTAAAGCAATCCATGCTAAAGGCCAAACACCGAAAGGTGCGGCTGTCATCCCCATTAAAATGCCACTGATGAAGCTAATAATTAAGCGCAATTTTGTTGAATTTTTCATTGAATCTAAAAAGTAAGGTGGGAGAAAACCCACCTTGACTATTATTATTCAACTTCTTCTTCTTCGCCATTTGTGGGAGGAACTATGGCGACGGCTGCGATCGCATCATCCTCATCCAACCTTTGCACTCTTACACCTGTGGCATATTGAGATTGGGAAGGAATAGCATTCACCGCTTGACGAATAATAATTCCTCTCGTTGTTACCATCATCAATTCAGCATCTTCATTGACGATTAAAAGTGAGGCTAATGTATCATTTTGCTTGCGGAATTTAATCGCAATTTTGCCTTTTGTTGCCCGACTATATAACTTAAATTGGGAAACTGGCACTCGTTTTCCATAGCCGCCATTGGTGACAACTAATACCCAAGGCCCTTGTGTTCCGTTGAGTACTTCTTCTCCATTACTAATAGTTTCTTCGGCTTCTAATTCAGGTTCAGCCTCGCTTACTTCAGCAATGTTAGCAACAATTGAACTGGGCAAAACATCCATGCTAATTATTTCATTGCCATTTTCTAATCTCATTGCCCTTACGCCTCTGGTGGCACGACCTAAAGGACGCAATTGATTATGATCTGCTTTGAAGTGAATTGCCATTCCTTGACGCGATCCGATAATAATACTATCTTCAACTCTGGCGCGTCTGACCCAACGTAATTGGTCGCCTTCTTCTAAGGAAATTGCAATTAATCCATTTGCCCTGATGTTACTAAATGCCGAAAGTTGGGTTTTCTTAATGTAGGCTTGCTTGGTTAACATTACCAAGTATTCATCGTTGCTAAATTCGGCTACCGCTACCATTGAAGTGATTTTTTCATCGACAGGAATGGGTAACATTTGGACTATGGGAACGCCTCTCGCGGTACGCGATGAAGTGGGAATTTGGTAAGCTTTTAAGCAGTAAACAACGCCTTTATCGCTGAAGAACAAAACGCTGTCGTGATCGCAACAGGTGAGGAAATGTTCGACGACATCATCCTCTTTCATTTTGTTAGCTGCTTTGCCACGAGTTCCCCGACTTTGAGCTTCAAAGGTGCTGACTGGCATTCTCTTGATGTAACCTTGTTCAGTTAAGAGAATCAAGGCTTTTTCATTAGCAATTAAATCGGTGTCGTCGAGTTCACCTTCGCCGTGTTCGATGACTGTTCTTCTGGGTGTGGCAAAGGTGGTTTTTAGCTGTGCTGCTTCGGTTTCGATGATTTCTAAGATGCGTTCCCGACGTTGTAAGATGTCGCGCAAGTCAGCAATTTTAGCAACTAATTCTTCATGTTCTTGGCTAATTTTTTCGGCTTCTAAAGCTGTCAGACGGCGCAATTGCATTTGTAAGATTGCGTCGGCTTGAGGTTCAGAAAGTCCATAATTTTCGATCAATTCTTGGCGTGCGGTGGGCGCATCGGCAGCATGGCGAATTAATTCGATTATTCTATCTAAGTTGGCTAGGGCAATTAACAACCCTTGCAGAATGTGGTCTCTTTCTTCGGCTTTTCGCAGTTCGTATTGGGTGCGTCTGGTAATACATTCAATGCGAAAGTCTAGGAAGACATCGAGGAATTGTTTTATGGTTAATAGCTGGGGTTCGCCATTGACTAACGCCAGCATATTTGCGCCAAAATTTGCTTGTAATGGGGTTTGTTTGTAAAGGTTATTCAGGACAACTCTGGGGTAGGCATCGCGTTTTAATTCGATGACGACTCTCATGCCGTCGCGATCGCTTTCATCCCGAATATCTGCTATTCCTTCTAGTCTTTTATCGTTGACTAATTCGGCAATTTTTTCGATTAATGCTGCTTTGTTTGTTTGGTAAGGTAATTCGGTAATGACGATCGCTTCTCGATCGGGCCTACCACGATGTTCAATAGTTTCAATATTAGCAACACCCCGCATCGTAATGGAACCGCGTCCAGTGGTATAAGCTTCTTTAATTGCTGAGGTTCCTAATATTTGTCCACCTGTGGGAAAATCAGGGCCAGGAATATAGCGAATTAACTGAAGATCGGTAATTTCTGGATTATGAATTAAGGCAATTAAACCATCAATTAATTCGCCTAAATTATGTGGCGGAATGTTGGTTGCCATTCCCACTGCGATACCAGATGAACCATTGAGCAAAAGTTGGGGAACTCTGGCGGGTAAAACTACGGGTTCTTGTTGCGAACCGTCGAAGTTATCAGCAAAATCAACGGTTTCGGCTTCAATATCCCGCAGCATTGCTTCGGTAGCGAGTGCTTGCAAGCGACATTCGGTGTAACGCATTGCTGCTGGTGGGTCGTTGTCTACCGAACCGAAGTTGCCATGTCCGTTGATCAGGGGCGATCGCATGGAGAAGTCTTGCGCCATCCGCACTAGTGCGTCATATACTGCTGTGTCTCCGTGCGGGTGGTACTTACCTAACACTTCCCCTACCACACGGGCGCACTTTCTAAATGGGCGGTCTGGGGTGAGTCCCAATTCGTGCATTGCATACAGAATGCGCCGATGTACTGGTTTCAGACCATCCCTAGCATCTGGGAGTGCCCGCCCTACAATCACGCTCATTGCGTATTCCAGGTAAGACCGGGACATCTCGTTCCCTAAATCCGTGGGTATAATCCGCTCCTGGGAAGTGGTCATACGGTGAAAAACTCCAAAAATGAGAGATAAATGTTGCTAAAATACAACTAATTGAAAAGTCAGTGAATCTGGCTTTCAAGAATTGAAAATTACTACTAAAATTCTATCACATTTTGGCTTTTTTGGCTGTTGTCAGTTGTAATTTGTCATTAGTCATTGGTTATTCATCATTGGTTGCTGGTTATTAGTAAGTTGAAAAAGCAATCAATGAATAGAGAGAAAGGAATTTTTCGCAAATGATAAATGACTAATAACCAATGATTAATGCGTAAATAATTATTCGGTGAGAGCCTCTTTTTGCATTTTCAGTTGCGAAGCAATTAGGGGGACTTTGGGAGCTAAGAAAAAGCCGATTAAACTGGCGAAAAGTATGGGAGTAAAGGGGCTAATATTCGTCAGTTTGGATACTAGTAAAGTGGTACTAACAGGAGTGCGCGTCACAGCAGAGTTGAGGGCTGCCATTGTACAAATCATGGCTAATGCAGGGTTTAGTCCGGGTATGAAAAGGGCGATCGCTTTTCCAATACAAGCCCCTGTAAAAAACAGCGGAATAATGAAACCGCCACGCCAGCCACCTGTGACGGTCATGCTAATGGTTGCCATCTTAGCAAAAGCTAAAGTTAACAGAAGTGTTGCAGGAAAATTTTCAGTCAAAATTAGCTCTAATTCTTCATGTCCAAAGTAACGAGTTAAGGGGAAGAAAAAGGCGAAAATTCCCAATGCTAAACCTGCAATTGTGGTACGGAAATAAATAGGGCCGGGAAGGTGGGCAAAAGTGCGATCGCAACTGCGAAAAATTGCCATAAAAATCCATCCGGCGACGGCTCCAATTATGCCATAAGCGATCGCCAAAGCGAAATCATCAATGTTGTGTAAACCATATTGGGGAAAATGCCAAGTTGGGGCAATTCCTAAATGAGTAATTGTCGCAAAAACTAAATAACTTGCACAGCTAGAAACGATCGCTGGCATCAAGGCTTCGTAGTATTCCAAAACGTGCTGATGATGGAGAATTTCTAATGCAAACACAGCACCTCCCAATGGTGCGCCAAATAAAGCCGTAAAACCCGCAGCCATCGCAGCTAAACTAATAGTCCTCAAGTCTTCGCCTTCTAATTTCCAGCGGTCTGCAACCCAAGTACCGAAAGAACCCGTAACCTGTACCAAAGGTGCTTCTGGCCCAGCACTGCCACCCGCAGATATACTGACTAAAGATGCGAGAATCATGGCAGGATTTTTACGGGCATCCAGTCTACCACCACGAAAATGAATATTATCGACAATTACGCCGATTTCGCCCGGATTTCCCAAAAAATGAATTACCAAACCGATAATTAAACCAGCTAACGGCATTACAATCAGTACAGTCAGACCTTTAAACTGACTCAAAAAGTGAATCATCCACTCTAGGATGTTCCAATACAATCCAGCGAATAAACCGCAAACTGTACCGAGTACCATCCAGCGTAAAACCCAGCGGGAAATCATCAGCGGATTACGCCTTACTATTCCCAACAATTGCGGAAATGTCCAACTTTGTGTTCGATCGGTGGGGGAAAGCTTTCTTGGTGGCACGATTTATTTCCCAAATTAAAAAGTGAAACTAAAAATACAAAACATTTGCTTTTTATATGCTACAGGTCTTGCTTTTCGGAAAAAACTTTCTCCAGTATTAAATCTGTTTTCCATCTGTTGCTAAGGTGGACAAAATTCCTCAAGAACCACTCTTTTTTCTAATTACTGCAAATTATGTTACCTATCATTTATTCTGATGAATTTTTGCTACACGATACTGGTTCATTTCATCCAGAACGTCCACAACGCTTAATTGCAATTGTGGAAGCTTTGAAAGAGGTTCCATTCGCTAACCAATTAAAGTGGGAATTACCAACACCAGTGGCAAATAGAGATGTGATGTCTTGGCTGCAAAAGGTACATACTCAGGAACATATTGAAAGGGTGGAATCAATTGCGAAACGTGGTGGGGGAAATTTGGATGGTGATACTCCGGTTTCGGCTTATAGTTACGATGTTGGTTTATTAGCGGTGAATGCTTGGTTGGATGGAGTCGATCGCGTTTTGGCAACCCAAGATCCGGCGTTTGTCTTGGCGCGTCCACCGGGACATCATGCAGAACCCGATCGGGGAATGGGTTTTTGTTTGTTTTCCAATGCAGCGATCGCAGCTTGTTACGCTTTGGAACAACCGGATATTAAACGAGTAGCAATTTTAGATTGGGATGTGCATCACGGCAATGGTACACAAAACTTTGTCGAACATCATCCCAAGTTGGCTTATTGTTCGTTGCATCAGTCGCCTTGTTATCCAGGAACAGGTTATGCAGATGAACGAGGTGAATATAAAAATGTGTTAAATATTCCTCTACCTCCGGGTAGTGCTATTGCAGAATATCAAAGGGCATTTGAATCGGAAGTAATGCCATTTTTATCGATTTATCGCCCAGATTTACTAATTGTTAGTGCGGGATATGATGCTAATGCTGACGATCCTTTAGCCAGAATTGATTTACAACCTCATGATTTTGCCTTGTTTACAGAGTATTGCTTAAAGTTAACTCGGCGGATTGTTTTTGGTTTAGAGGGAGGTTACGATTTAGCGACTTTGGCTGAATCTGTAGTGGCAACAATTGAACAGTGTTTAGTTTAGTAAATTGGGCATTTTTATTGAGCAGAACTGATAATTAATCAACTTAGGAGGAGATGAAAGTGGTGAAGTATCAAGAAATCTTTGATGTAGAGATTACTAGCAAACAAAATCTGAGTCCAGAAGAGGCTGTGGCTGCGATCGTCATGGTAGCAGTTTACGCTAATGGTCAACCTTCAGAAGAGGAAAGTGAGGAGGCAATTAATATTATCAATACTCAGGATATCTTCGATAGTTACTCAGTTGATGAGTTTCAGAAGATGATCGATAAAATCACTAAATTTTTGAATGAGGAGGGGATTGGGGTTTTATTTAGAACCGCAGTGGAATCTATTAAAAGAACTGATGATTTGGCGGAAATTTCATTTCAAGCAGTGGCAGAAATGGTGTTAGTCGATCAGAAAATTGATGAGGATGAGGAAAGTTTTTTGTCTCAGTTAGCGGAAGCTTTGGATATTTCCGAAGATGTGGCGCAGGATATGATTGATGAGTTAATTGATGAGGAGGAAGAGGCGTTTTCTTAAGAGGATGTTTGTTCAAGATTTGGCGGTTGAAACCGCAGCTATACAAACAAAGTCCGCCTACGCGGACTCTAATTTTATAACCTGCGAAGGCAGGTTTTGTTTTTATAGCCTGTGACTTTAGTCGCAGGGGCTTTTAAAACATCGAACCACGTTCGCGTAGCGTGCGCGTAGCGCGTAAGACACGAAGGAAACGAAGAAAGAAGCAGCAGAAGATAGCGGGAGTAGCTAACCCGGATTTAGTATGAGGATTGAGCAATAAATACGGGTATAATAAGTAATAATTTATTACTAGCATATTGCTAGTTGAGAACTGTATGCGAAAGTTAGTTTTCCAAGATACAGAGAAGTTTTATCGTGAGTTAAAGGTAGCTTTAGAACAGGATGAGCCAGTAGAGGTTATTACAGACTATCAGCGATATTCAGATCTTCCAGAAAGACTAAAAAGTATTTTTGAGTTACACAAGCACAAATCAGGAACATGGGTAAACTTACATACAGGAGCATTTGTACCTTCTGCTGCTGCGTTTACTGCAATTAACTATAATGCTCTTTACCAAATTGCTGCTGCTGGTGGTGCTGCTGGAGTTGGAGCAATAGTGGGTGGTTTTGTTGGTGGTCCTGTTGGAGTAGCACTAGGTGGTGTTATTGGAGCTACAGTAGGAGCTACAGTAGGAGCTATGGCTTTTGCGATATCAAACAAAGAACATGATGTTGAGATAAAAATTAAGAGAACTGGTGAAATTTGGCTTAGGATTAGCCCAATAAATCAGCGAAAAAGCAAAAGTTGAAAGTCAAATAGCGTAGTAAAAGGTAATATTTGGGGAGCGATCGCACTTTTCACCATAAATTTGTGCGATCAAGTTTTCGTCGGCTGAGATTGGGTTAGCGATCGACAGTAGCCTATAATTTATCTATTCATATCCGTGTATCAGCATAAAAAATTCCTGTGGTGCTAATGAGGAGGAAACAAAACTGTCAGAAGATTACACAGAAGCCGAACTTTTCGGTAATCCTGAAAATGTTGCTTATGCAAGAGCGATCGCATTACAACAAGCTTTATCACCACTTGCACAGGGAAGAGTAACAATGGCAGCAGCAGTAGTAGAAGACCTGCAAGGAAATCGTAAAATCGTAATAGGAACCAGCGAACTTAGAGGTTACTTGCGACCAGGAGTAAAGTCAGCAATCAAAACTGGAGAAACTGTTATTCCTGGTAATGGTCATGCTGAAGCCGACATTATTGGTTGGGCTATAACTAATAATTATAAAGTAATTGCAGTAGCAGCCGGACGACCTGTTTGTGATAATTGTGTTCAGGTGATTGAAAGAGCTAACGGGATAGTTGCCAGCCCTAAAAAATCGAGTCCAAGGAGCTAAGTACAGATGACAGAAAATCGTTTAGAATTGCTTGATAGCGATTTATCTACACTTCTCAAAAAAGCATCTGTTTCCCAACAACGAAATGCGGCTTTAGTTGCCAGCCAATTTGCAATTGAACGCACTAGTTTAAACGACCCAATTGTTGCCCAAGCATTAAAAGCAATAGAAATTGGCAATTACGGTGACGAATCTTTAAGGGAAAAAATTGAATCTTTGGTTAACCAATTGGATGAAATTCAATGGGATTTGCAAGAAAAGATGGATGCAGGTGAGGCAGAGTTATCAGCTTATTTAGGAGCTTTTCAACAAGCTAGATCGGCTACTTCTTTATATTTTGCCTTAGATGCTGATGCCTTCAATGCAGCAACGGAATCTATTTATGAAGCGGATGCTGCCACAGACGACTTAGTAACTTTGAAACAAAGAATTTTAGAATTATTTAAACAGCCAAGCACACCGAAAAGGGGTAGAAATAGAACTCGAAAAGTCCGACTGACTGGAGATGCACTACTTCAAAAAGTTAAAAAACTTTCCCACTTACCCCCTAAACGAATAGCAATGCGCTGTGGGTACTATAAAATTAAAAACGGTGTAATCCGTGCCAATCTCACCGATTTTTATAACGCTTTACTGCAAGCTAAAGGTGTTGATCTAAACAAGCCCGTTTAGCTTCAGCTTCAAACTTCCTGCTTCTGTGCAGCCTCCGCCCGTTTAGCTTCCGTTCTCAGTCGCCACTTTTCTGCATGAGCAGTTATCGACTGGCACATTTTCCTGGCTTTCTGTTCAGCTTCTTTTGCCAATTCTAGAATCTCTAGCAGTTCCTTTTCATCTAGTTCTTTTTGTTTCATTTCACCTGTTCTTCTTTCTGCTTTCTAGCCATTCCCTCTTCGTACCAGCGTTGGTATTTCTCTGCCATTGCTGTTGCCATTTCACTTATCTCTTTAAGCTGCTGTTCGCCAGTTTTGGCTAACTCTAAAATCTCCAGCAATTTCTTTTCGTTTAAAACTTTTTCTGTCATAATCCTTCCTGCAACCCAGTTTTAATCCTATTAACAACTATTTTAGCGTCCAACGCCCGACCTAGTAGTTCTGACAAGTCTTCACCTGCTTCTTGAACTTGTTGCTCTGTAGCAGTACCCGTTTCCAAAATTATCCCATAATACTCTATCCGTCTTCTAGATATTTGCACAAACACTAAATGATTATTAAGAGTAGCAAACAGTTGAATTAGTGAAAAATTATCAGGGAATCGAGACAAGATAGCTCTAGCAAGAATTCTTCCCTCTGTCGCTTCCCGCTCAATTTGATTCAATTCATTATTTAGCTGCTCGATAAGAGCAATTATTTCATATGGAATAGTCATAAATAATTTATACTATAAAAACGCTATTTTTGTCTAGGAAATTAACTATATTTTTCATGAATTTCTACCTTGGCATTGATTTTGGCACTTCTGGCGCACGGGCAATAGTAATAGATTCAGCAGGAATTATTCAAGCTGAAACACAATATTTATTTGCAGATTCAACGGATAATTTAACAACAATTTGGCAACAAGCTTTGCTTTCTTTAATTGCTGAAATACCGGAAGAAATTAGAGGGGGAATTTGTGCGATCGCCATTAACGGAACATCTTCTACAGTATTATTATGTGACCAAACTGGCAACCCCATTGATTCACCAATTTTATACAACGATTCCAGAGGCGCAAAAGTAATCGATAAACTCAAAGAAATTGCACCACCAAATCATACAGTAATCAGTGCTACCTCTTCATTAGCAAAACTTTTATGGTGGCAAGATATTATCCCCCCCTTAGTAAGGGGGGCTAGGGGGGATCTTTTTTTCCTACATCAAGCTGATTGGTTAGCTTTTTTATTACATGGACAATTGGGAATTAGCGATTATCACAATGCTTTGAAACTTGGTTATGATGTAGAGAAACTTTGCTATCCTGAATGGATTAAAAACTTAGAAATACCTTTTCACTTACCAAATGTTCTTACTCCCGGAACTGCTATTGCTGAAGTTACCTCGGAAATAGCCGCAAGTTTGAAATTAAAAAAAGATTGCCTTGTCTGTGCAGGTACAACTGATAGTATTGCGGCTTTTCTAGCTAGTGGTGCAAAATTACCAGGGGAAGCGAGTACATCTTTAGGCTCTACTTTAGTAATTAAATTATTAAGTAATACTCGCGTTGATGAGGCAAAATATGGAATTTATAGTCATAGATTGGGAGATTTGTGGTTAGTTGGTGGAGCTTCTAATACCGGAGGGGCTGTGTTAAAAAGTTTCTTTAGCGATTCAGAATTAGAAAGTTTAAGTTCTCAAATTAATGCAGAAAAACCAAGTAACCTTGATTATTATCCTTTGTTAAAGCCAGGAGATCGGTTTCCCATTAACGACCCAAATTTACCACCTAAATTAGAACCACGTCCCGAAAATTCCGTTGAATTTTTGCATGGTTTATTAGAAAGCATCGCCAGAATTGAAGCGAGAGGATATGAATTATTAAAGCAGTTAGGTGCAACTCCGTTAACTTGCGTTTATACTGCTGGTGGCGGTGCGAAAAATCCAACTTGGACGAAAATTAGGGAACGTTATTTACAAGTTCCAATTTTAAACCCAACGCACACACAAGCAGCTTATGGTTCTGCTATTTTGGCAATGCAAGGTATCAATAAAAATTTATAGGATGGGGAAAACCCACCCTATTTTAGCTTGGATAATATAAAGAGAAATTAATCGTTTTTCCATTCCTGGCAAGCCCTACTTAACTCAACGATCGTCAAAAATGATAAAAAAAGTTAAATACAGCAATCTATAGTCAAAATTGGCTGCCAGATTTAGCTCATCAGTAATTACTCGCTAACCGCTCTATAAACTTTTATAAATTTACGCAGTGAATAAAGAAATCTGGATCGAGCTTTCTCATATTTTCATATATTTTCATACCTGCTTACTTTTTTCAGCTGATTTTGTGATTTAATCTTATCATTATCCAACCACTCTGTCTAGAAAGTTTAGCTTTTTGTGATAATCTCAAACATGAGTTTTAAAAGCCTGCCTACGCAGGCTTTGTTTGTGTAGCCGCGAATTTATTTGTCTGGCGGCTTGTGTATATTTATTTACTGCACTCTTTGCAATGTGGCAATTTTCGGATCGATAATTTTCTGTCCGACGCTGGGAAACTTAATTGCTAAACACAGTTTATTTCCCGTTCCAAAAATGTGGCTAATTTCTCCTACACCGAAGGTTTTATGAACTACGCGATCGCCTTTTTTCCAACCTTGTCCCAGAGTATTAGAAGTGTTATTGCTCTTGGTTTTAGGTTGCTCTATTGAAGATTTAGCAGTTAAATTTGTGTAATTACTGCGAACACCTACATCTATTTTACTACTCAACAATTCTTTGGGTAATTCCTTCAAAAATTGCGAATTAATTGCTGGTGCGCGTTCACCCCATAACCGTCTTTCTCTAGCATAAGAAAGATACAATCTTTCCTGTGCGCGAGTAATGCCAACATAACATAAACGTCGTTCTTCTTCCAAAGCTGCGGGATCGTCTAAACTGCGAGTGTGAGGAAGCAACCCCTGTTCCATTCCTACTAAAAATACAACCGGAAACTCTAAACCTTTTGCCGAATGTAAAGTCATTAAAGAAACAGCTTTTTGCTCATCTTCTAAATTATCTAAATCAGAAGATAAGGAAGCATTTTCTAAAAAATTACCTAAGCTAGGTTCATCATTTTCTTCTTCAAATTGCTTCACGGCGTTAAACAATTCAACGACGTTTTGTAAGCGATCCTGTGCTTCATCAGTTCCTTGCTTTTTCAAATCATCAATGTAGCCGGAATCTTCCATAATTCCTTGGACAATTTGCGAAGCTGGTAAAACTTCTAATTGCATTTGCCATTTTTGAATTAATTGGCAAAAACTATTAATTGATTTTGCCGCACGTCCAGCTAAATTATTTACTGATACTTCATCGCTGATAATTTCCCATAAAGGTATGCTCAATTCTCTAGCAGCAACTACCAAGTTATCTATTGTAGTTTTGCCAATTCCGCGCCGGGGAGTATTAATTACTCGCAACAAACTGACGCTATCATCAGGGTTAACAATTAAGCGCAAATATGCCAAAGCGTCTTTGATTTCTTTGCGATCGTAAAACTTTAACCCGCCTACCATTGTGTAAGGAATTCCCGATCGCAACAAAGCATCTTCAAAAGGACGAGACTGAGCATTAGTGCGGTAAAGAATCGCAAAATCACCTAAATCAAATCCATTATCTTGGCGTTCTAACTGACGAATTTGTTGTAAGACAAAATCTGCTTCATCCAGTTCGTTGTCTGCACGATGCAGGAAAATGGGTTCTCCTTCGCCGCGAGTTGGACGCAATACTTTATCAATGCGTTGTGTGTTATTTTCAATTAACTGGTTTGCTGCTTGTAAGATGTTTTCTCTAGAACGATAGTTTTCCTCCAACTTCACCATTGATTGAGTTTTTTCATCGGGTAAACCATCGCCAAAGTCTTCTTGAAATTCCATCAAAATCCGAAAATCTGCCATGCGGAAAGAGTAGATTGCTTGGTCTACATCGCCTACGACAAAGACCGATCGACTTGACCAATTATCAAATTTTTTCGGGTTCTCTCCGTTAGTAACCAACAACCGAATTAGGTCATACTGAATGCGGTTAGTGTCCTGATATTCATCAACTAAAATATGTTGAAAACGGCGATGCCAATAACCTAAAACTGACTCATTTTGCTTGAACAGTTGGACTGGAACAGAAATTAAATCATCAAAATCTAGGGCATTATTTTCGGCTAAAGCATCTTGATAGCGACTGTAAACATCAGCAATTACTCTTCCGCGAAAATTGGGCTGTTCTCGTTCAAATTCTTGAGGAGATAACCCCAAATTTTTTGCATTACTAATAGCGTAACGAACCGAACTAGGATCAAATTTTTTGTCATCTAAGTTAAGTTGTTTAGTAACAATATCTTTAACCAAACTTCTGGTGTCAGATTCATCAAATATAGAAAAGTTGCGATTCCATTTACGACCCTTTTGGTCTTGATATTTTTCTATATCGTATCTCAAAATGCGAGCGCAAAGACTGTGAAAAGTTCCCACCCAGAGAGGTTTAATGTATTCTTTGTAAATGCGCGATCGCCAATGAGTCTGTTCCTGTGGTAACAAAGATGCAAAAGTTTTCCCAGTAGTTTTCTCTACTGTTTGTTCCGCAAACAATTTTTCAATCCGTTCCTTCATTTCCCGCGCCGCCTTATTAGTAAAAGTGACAGCGAGAATATTTTCTGGATCGATTTTATGTTTAAGGATGAGGTTGGCAATCCGATAAGTCAAAGCTCTAGTTTTACCGGAACCTGCGCCAGCAACAACCAACAGAGAACCGCAGTGATGTTCCACTGCGCGACGTTGACTAGGGTTAAGATGGCTAAGAAAATCAGAAATTGTTGTCATAATTGCTAAGAGTACTATGCTGCTAAAATCGCAGAATATGCCTTCTCATAGTACGTCATTGCCAAGGCATCTGCTCAAGAGAAAGGAAAACTTATCTTAGCAAAAATGAAAAGTGAATAGCACTCCTTAACACTCAACTTTCCGCAGAGGCAAAAGCTACAAATAAGAGAACTGTTGATTAAGCAGAACTAGCTGATTGTTGCAAAGGGATCTCAATGATAAACTCTGTACCTTGTTGCGGTGCAGAAAAACACTTTAAACTACCGCCATGTTCCTGAATCACTCGATGAGAAATTGATAACCCTAAACCTGTTCCTTTACCTACAGGTTTGGTACTAAAGAAAGGGTCAAAAATCCGCGAATGAAGAGATTGTGGAATGCCAGGGCCATTATCTAAAATTTGAATTTGAATATGTGAATTTTCAAGTATTTGAGTGCGAATGTAAATAGTTGGCAATTGCTGGTTAGTGGCTGGTAATGGATAATGACAATGGAGATATTTTGCACTATTTTTTCGGTCTTCTGCACCTTTATTTGTTTGTTCCTGTAGAGCATCGATCGCATTAGTAAGAATATTCATAAAAACTTGATTGAGTTGTCCGGCGTAACACTCAATCAGCGGTAAATCTCCATATTGTTTTATTACTTGAATTCCAGGCCGATCTGAGTGCGATCGCAATCGACTATTTAAAATTAGTAATGTATTGTCAATGCCTTCATGAATATCTACTAACTTGATTTCCGCTTCATCTAAGCGAGAAAAATTCCGCAAAGAACGGATAATTTCGTTAATTCTCTGCGCTCCCATTTCCATAGAAGATATTAGCTTCGGCAAGTCTTGAGATAAAAAATTTAACTCAGTTTCTTCTATGGCTAATTGCACTGCTGGTAATGGTTTTGGGTAATGCTGTTGATAAACTTGTAGCAGATTTAAAAGATTGTGAAAATATTGTCTGGCATAAGCAATATTGCTTTGGATAAAACCGATCGGGTTATTAATTTCATGGGCAATTCCCGCAACCATTTGCCCCAAGCTAAACATCTTTTCATTTTGAACTAATAGCACTTGAGCTTGTTGGAGTTCAAATAAAGTTTTCTTTAGTTGCTCAGTTTGCTCTTGCAAATTTTGAGAAGTTAACTCTAAATCTGCATTAGCACGCGCTAATCTTTCTTGATCTTTTGCTTTTTCCAAGCGGGCTCCTAAAATTCGACAAGCTGCTATCAGTAACTCCTGTTCATGAGAGCCTTGAATATTTTGAAAATTCTGCGATGCTAAAGTAATTACACCGATGACGCTACCATCTATTGCTGGAATCGGAAAAATACCAATAGCACCAATTGCCGGATGATAAAATTCGGGAATAGCATGAGGATGACTAGCGTAATCTTCAATAAACAGGGGTTTACCTGTTTCTACAACTTGCCAAAGTAATTCTTTACCTTGAGGAATTCTCCTGCGTAAAATCACTTCCATTTCTGCCATTATCGGTTCGTCAAATTTAGCTACCAGTTCAGCAGAAATGTGATGAACTAAATGATAAGCTTGAGAGTTTTCTCCCTCACTAACAATTTCTTTTATAACTCCGAAAGAACAATAACTAGATTGCACCAAATAATTGAGAGCAAACATCGCAATTTCTTGTACATCAGTTGTACTTTGCAAGCGTTCAGTTAAACCAAATAAAAAAGAAACCCTATTTACTTCGTCATTCAATTGCTGTTGACTGGTAACATCTACTAACAATCCATTCCAAAAAACATTGCCGTTAGCCTGTAATGAAGGTTGGGCATCCCATTGAATCCATTTTTCTTTTCCTGTAAGTAAAATAAATCTTCCTACCCATCGCCACGACTGCAATTTTTTAGCAGAATTGGATATCGAGTTGTAAAAATCTTCTTTGTCATCAGGATGAATCATGGAGAGCATAGTATCTGTGTCTAATTCCATCTCTGCTGATTCCATCTCGAAGAATTCTTGAAAGCTGGGACTAAGAATCAGAAAACTCAGAGAACCATCTTTACGAAGCAAAAATTGATAAATTAACCCCGCTAAATTATTTAATGCAACTTGCGGTTTTCTGGGAGTTACCCAAGAAATATTTGCTGGCTGTACTAGATTTGTTTCTTTGTTTTCAGAAGATGCCTGGTGATGCGAAGATGCAACAATTGTCAGATGTTCAGATAGCATTAATTTACTCTTCCAATTGACGAGCAGTGACTTCAAACAATTAATTCATCGATCGATTAATTTTCTTGTTATCTAGAAATTTAAAACCTAAATTTATTGATTACATTCAAACATTAATCCAATGTGAGTGCATTTGACCATAAACACATATTTTCTGTAATCTTTGTCACAAATACAAAACTATTTAATGGTATTTAAAAGATCTTTTTTATAAAAGGTTTTAAATTTAAACGATCGCGTTAAAGTTCCTTTACTAATGTTCTCACAGTAAATTGTGAGTTAATTTTTATTAAACTAAGTAAAACAATTGTATAGATCTACCCTTAGATAGATTTTAAAAAATTGTTACCTCGCCGCTATTGGGGGGAATGATACTCAAACCTATACAGGAAATAGCTTTAGATATATTTCCTTAGCAGCCCAAGGTTGTTTTGTGTGTAATAATAAAAACAAATTAAAAAAAATTACTAAAATTAAATAATTTTTTAATTTTATTAAATATTATATTAGAATAAAAAAATATTTATATAGTAAAATTAATACGTGATAAGCTTTACAAAAACTTCCGTACTTCTTAAGATGGATGTGTTAAAAAAATAACTGATATAAATTCTGATAGAAAAAAGATTAAATAGCTAAGTTATTGCACTGGATTGGTTAAAAGTTATGCCGCAAAATTGTACTCGTTGTGAGACAATACCAAAGAAAATTGAGGGTACAGGAACCCTGTATTTGTGGTTTCCTGTGGGACACACTACAAGCAAGGTAATTTCAGCTTTAGATCAAATAAACCAGGATTACCAAATTCTCGAAGATAATGAAGCTTGTAAACTATATTTTGATCCTAAAAATGAAGAATTAATTAATTTACTAACAACTAAACTAACCAATAAAGAATTAAAAGAAACACAAGCTTTATGGATGACAGGGACGGGAGAACCCCAATTTCGAGATTTTTCTCGAATCACTTCGTTAAATAATTTTATTAGTCTGAACAAGGCTGAATGGTTATTAGATGTATTAGCATCGGAGCGTCTAACTTGTCATTTTCAGCCAATCGTTTATGCTGAAGATACATCACGAATTTTTGCCCAAGAAGCATTACTTCGGGGAATTGACGAACAAGGAAATTTAATTAGTCCAGGTCGAATTTTTTCTCATGCTCATGATGCAGGTTTAGTGTTTAAGTTAGATGCTTTGGCGCGACAAATTGCGATTCGTGAGGCTAATCAACATAGTATTGAACAGTTGATTTTTATTAATTTCTCCCCTACCGCAGTGTACGATCCAACTACTTGTTTACGCATGACGGTGCGGGCGATTAATGAAGCTGGGATTCCACATAATAAGGTAGTTTTTGAAGTAATGGAGTCAGAACAACCACCAGATATTAAACATTTAATTAAAATTCTAAAATTTTACCAAGATTCAGGCTTTCAGATTGCGTTAGATGATTTTGGCACCGGGTATTCCAATTTAAATTTAATTAGCGAGTTGTCTCCTGATTTTATTAAATTAGACAGAAATTTAATTTCTAATATCGATCGAGAACCCCAAAAAGCAGTGATCACTAAAAAATTATTAGAAATCGCTCAACATTTGCAAATTAAAACTATTGCTGAAGGTATAGAAACTTTAGAGGAATTACATTGGGCACAGGAACACAAAGCTACTTTTATCCAAGGTTTTTTAATTGCTAAACCCCAAAGTCCACCAGTAACAAATACTCCATTATATAGATAAAAGAAATACGTCAATTAATCAGTAAATAGCTTAGTTTAGTGCGGTTTTTTTGCAGGTAAATGCGATCGCTTGTATGATTACCGATCGCACAGAGGCAGCTTGAGTTTGATGTACATAATCGGCAGGCTTCTAATTTTGTTTGAGAAATAGCAAGTGAGTAAAATTGAGCGATCGATCAAAATAATCATTGCCCCTCCCCCTGTACGGGGAAGGGTTTGGGATGGGTTTAATTAATCGTATATTCATAGAAAATAGGTATTACTTAAATTTCCTGTACTTCTGGTATTTAAACTGCCGCAAATTTCCGTATTTTTCAGGAATCTTAAGTGCGATCGATAGTTATAAAATTAACTACAAAAGCCAAATCTAACTCGATTATGAAAGCTAGTATTCTACCAATATTAACCTCCATATCCCTAGTGTGCATCGCCTGTCAATCCAACCTAACACAGCAATCTTCTACAGCTACAACACCAAATACTCAAACCCCTGTGGCAACTCCTAAAACTTCTTTGCCACCAACGCAAACTTATGATTTGCAAGTAAACGATCCGCAAGTTGTAGCCAGATTAACCCAAATTGCCTTTACTGATGACAGCGTTGTTGTCACTATGGCATTTACTAATGTTAGTCAGGAACCAATTCAGTTAAACTCTAGAGATGATTTGATTCTAAAAGACGATACATATAACAGTACCTACCGTTTAGCAACTCCACCAGATAATCCTAAAATCCAAATTCAACCGGGAACTACTCTTAAAGGACAATTCGTTTTCATTGGTAGAGTTTCACCCAAAGCAACTAACTTAGATATTTCGACGAATTCTAGTCAATACGGTTATAAAAACTTTCCTCGCGTAAGCTTCAGTAATGTATTAATTCAAAGGGGAAAGTAAAATGATTAAGCTAATTAGACAGCTAAATTTGCTGTTTGCCTTAGTTGCTGTGGTGGGTTTTTCCTATTTAGATTTTCGCAGGAATAATACATATCCCAAAGTTACCACATTAGAAATAGTACCAGTTGCCGTTTCCAAATTAGAAATTGTATCTGCCACTTCCAGCAGCGTAGAAACAGCAAATCAAACTACTCCTACTACTCAGTTACAAACCGAAAATCAAACTGTTACTGCAACTCAATTAGAAGTTGAATCTTCTAGTTCTAATTTAGAAGTACAAAATTCCCCGACTCCCACTACAGTAGAAACAGAAAAACAACCCGTTCCTTCGACTAAAGTAGAAGTTGAATCCTCAACTAACACAAATGTAAAAGTAGAAACCTCCCCGACTCCCGTTACTAAAGTTGAAGTCGAAACTCAACCAGTTACACCTAGCAAAGTAGAAGTTGAAACCCCACCGCAGACAAAAATTACAGCCGCTACAGTCGAAAAGACTATAACTGAATTAAAAGCCGAAAAAACCAAATTAGGAATTAAAATCAACCTTCCCGAACATATCTTATTTGACTTTGACAAATATTACGTTCGCGCTACAGCAAAACCCACATTAACTAAAATCAATCAACTGTTGACTTACTACGGCAAATCAGAAGTTTTAATTAACGGACACACTGATAGTAAAGGCAGTAACACTTACAACGAAGAACTTTCTCAAAAAAGAGCCGCAGCAGTCAAGTACTACTTTATTAATGTGTATAAAGTACCAGCAAAGCGAATACAAACTAAAGGATTGGGCAAAAATCAACCAATAGCGCCTAATAATAAAACTGATGGTTCAGATAATCCAGAAGGGAGACAAAAAAATCGGCGGGTAGAAGTAATTATCAAAACTTAAAACCTAAAAATCATTTGTATTTATCTGCATTCATCTGCCTGCTAAAAACCAAAAACTCAGCCACTCAACAAAAAGCTAAAAGTACATCTGCGTTCATCTGCGTTCATCTGCGTTCTAAAAACTAAAATTCCAGCCCCCACCAAAAAGCTAACAGTACATCTGTGTTTATCTGTGGATATCTATGGTAAAAAATTCTAGGACTTATCTGGATTACCAAAATGTTTGCTAGTAGAGACGTTTCATGAAACGTCTCTACAGCTAACTGTTTAACTTACAGGAACAGAAAGTTCTTGCTTAAGTGCTTCTTTCAACAAAGATGCTTTGTCAGTTTTTTCCCAAGGTAAGTCTAAATCTGTGCGTCCTAAATGACCATAAGCGGCGACCTCTTGATAGAAACGACCGCTTCTTTCTCCGGGTAAATGGCGTAAATTAAAGGCGGCGATAATTCCGGCTGGACGTAGTTCAAAATTTTCTTTGACTAAATTGAGTAAAGTATCATCGTCTACCTTGCCAGTTCCGAAAGTATCGATCATCATACTTACAGGACGAGCTACACCGATCGCATAACTAAGTTGTACCTCGCACTTCTGGGCCAAACCAGCAGCCACAATATTTTTAGCCACATAACGGCAAGCATAAGCGGCGCTACGGTCTACTTTTGTGGGGTCTTTACCAGAAAAAGCACCGCCACCGTGACGGGAGTAACCGCCATAAGTATCAACAATAATTTTCCGACCAGTCAAGCCAGAATCACCTTGCGGGCCACCAATCACAAATTTACCTGTAGGATTGACTAAAAAGCGAGTTTCTGCATCCGGTTTCACATCGATGTCAGCAAAAACTGGAAGCACTACTTTTTCCCAAAGGTCTTCTTTGATTTTGGCTTGCACTGCACTTTCGTCAGTAATATCGCCAATGGTAGCAGTATGCTGAGTGGAAACCAGGATTGTGTCAATACCTACGGGTTTTCCGTCTTCGTAAGCCACTGTTACTTGAGTTTTGCCATCTGGACGCAGGTAAGTCAACTCTCCAGTTTTGCGGACTGCGGCTAGTCTGCGAGCAATCCGGTGCGCTAAACTGATCGGCAAGGGCATTAACTCAGGGGTTTCGTTGCAAGCAAAACCGAACATTATACCCTGATCTCCCGCACCAATGGCATCGAAAGCATGAGAGTCATTTTGTTCGCGAGTTTCTTGGGCGGTGTTCACCCCTTGGGCGATGTCGGGCGATTGTTCATCTAAAGCTACCAAGACGGTGCAACTATGCGCCGCAAAGCCATTTTCGGAATCAGTGTAACCAATTTCGGCAATTTTTTTGCGGACGACATCAACGTAGTTAATATGAGCTTTGGTAGTAATTTCCCCCGTAATTAATACTAAACCTGTGTTTACTACAACTTCTGCGGCTACACGGCTATGGGGGTCTTCAGCGAGTAGCCTATCTAAAATAGAATCTGAAATTTGATCGCAAATTTTATCAGGATGACCTTCGGTGACAGATTCGGAGGTGAATAGGTAGCGACGAGTCAAAGGTAGCTCCTCCTTAAGAATGTGGGCTAGTAATCACTAAACTATCTGGGCTGAATTCAACCACTGTAATCAGCCATCATAACAAGATTTACACCCTTAAGCAGACCGAGATTTGGTTTATTACGTAATTGATATGATTTGGCTGAGAATTAATCCATAATTACAATCTTACTATGTCTGTGCTTTGGCGAGTGCAATAGACGCAAGCACAGGCTACACCAACGCGATACTATAAGAACTTGAAGTAAGTAAGTTTAATAAATTGCTGTATTAGCTCTAGACCAAGAAAATTTAGAGTGAGAAAATGAAGTAATTTTCCAGATATATTTAAGGATAAATGAGAACCGAGTGATGAACGAAATTACTCTTGAATGGCAAGAAGCAGGTAAAATTAGAAAAGTGGTTATTGGCGATCGACAAGTTAGCAAAAATCCCGGTACGGTGCGGTTAGGTCGTGACCCTGTTAAAGCTGATATTGTATTAACTCATCCTACAGTTTCCGGGTTGCACGTAGAGATATTTTTTAACCAAAATTGCCAATGTTTTCAGGTGCGAAACTTGCGCCAAAGTAATCCTCCGTTGGTGGATGGCAAAAACTTGATTCAAGGCGAAATGGTTTTAAGTCAGGGTAGCACTATTTGTTTGGGACAAACAGAAATTAAAGTTGTGGCTGTAAGTTTGGCTGGTAGTAGTGTTCCTCCTACAATTTTAATGCCGCCTAACTCTGGAAATTCGGGAAATCAGATTTATGGTTTAAAATGTCCGAAGTGCGATCGCATTTCTCCTTTTGAGCAGTTAGACTTAGGTTGTCCTTGGTGCGGTACTTCTTTAGCGGCAGCTTCCAGTGTATTAATTACTCCGAACACTCTCTAATTTCTGAGCAATTATGAATCCTCAATCTCTACAAATTCGGCTGAGTTGGCAAGATCCTGTAACTGGAGAACGGCGAGAACCTTTGTTAAATCTTCCTGTTGCTTTAGGACGAGAATTTGCCCAAATGCCAGCCGAAATTAGAGGTTTGCGTGTTTCTCGCATTGTGTTAAATACTCCGGGAATTTCTCGCTTTCATGCTTTAATTGATCTCGACGCAAGCGGTTTAATAGTAATTGACCAAAATACGGTTAATGGTATTTTGGTTAATGGTCAACGTCAGACGCGATGTTTGTTAGCTAATGGCGATCTTTTACAAATTGCTGATTATCACATTACGGTTTCTTTTTCTGCGGTTCCAGCGCCAGTAGCTTCTCCCATTCCTGCCACAATTAGTTTTAATCCAGATACAGATTTACCTGAGTCAGTAATCGTTGCTCCGGCTGTTTCTTTTGGACAAACTTTTCCCCCTAATTTCTTTCAATCACCGCAAGTAAATGTTCAAGATTTATATGCAAGTGGTAACGCAGTAGATGAAGTTAATTATACAGCAGTTGGGGCAGGTTTGGGAAGCTTTTTTTGGGTTGATTTGTTGCGAATTTCTGGAGTTGAAACTAATCAAATTGTGGCTTTAGGATTGGAAGAAAAACCTTATGCACGCTATCAACGTTTGTGCCTGAATTCTCAAATTCTTCCGCATGAGAGATTGCGTTCTAATTCTGATTCTTGCCCTGATAATATTTGGGGTTGGCCGAGTTATGCTTTAAGGGAAGCTTGGCACTATTTAACTAAGGGAAAAGTGAGTAATGCTTTGGGTTATTTGTGGCAAGTTTTTGCAGAACCAACTTTTACTCAAACTTATACCCCGCGATCGGGAAATGTGTTTGCTTCGATCGATCGCGAAGCCCAAAGAATTGGTTGGGAGCAAATATTTCGTAATGGTAGCGTGCGGGCAATTCGTAAAACCACTGATGGGCGTTATGCGATCGCCTATTCGCGCCGTCGTTCCAGCACAGCACCCCCAGATCGCGCTTTTTTAATTACCCAATTTGTGCATTTAGCTACAGGTTATCCCGCCATTCAATTTTTACCAGATTTACAAGCGTACCGCCAACAAACTAATGATTTTAAATCAGTAGTTAATGCTTATGAAGACCATCATCATGTTTATGAATATCTAGAAAATCAAGGTGGTACAGTTTTAATTCGCGGTCGGGGAATCGTAGCTTCGCGGATTATCCAAAGGATTTATGAAGCGAGACAACATAATAAGTATATTTCGATTTTGCATTTAATGCGATCGCCAAAACCTCAAGGTAACAAATTTGCTTCTGCCCAGCGTCAAGTAGAAAATCATTATGAATTTCAACCCTTTAATTGGCCGAAAGCTTGTTGGGGTGGCGACTTAAGAGAAATGTTAGAAAAAGCCTCTCCCCAGGAAAGAAAAGCGTTATTAAAACAGTGGGGAGGGACTACAACAGCCGATCGCAAAGATTGGAAACGTATAGTTAATCAAGGAATAAAAGAAGGCTGGTATCAAATCACCTTTGGCGAAGTAGAAAAAGTAGAACGCGATGCCCATAATAGAACCGTTACTTACATTCAAGAACAGGGATTAAAAGGGCAAATCCGCCTGGAAGCAGACTTTATTATTGATGCTACTGGATTGGATGCTCAAGTCATAGCCAGTCCTTTATTAAATGACTTAGTAAAACAATATAATTTGCCATTACTTGATAATGGTAGATTAGCCGTCGCTAATGATTTTGAAATAGTAGAAATGCGGAATCAAAGAGGTAGAATATATGCCAGTGGTGCGATAACTTTAGGTAATTCTTATGCCGCAGTTGATAGCTTTTTGGGGTTACAATATGCCGCCCTTTGCGCTGTGGATAGTTTAGCCACAGTTAAAGCCCCAAAATTACATAAACTAAACCTAATTACTTCTTTTATTCAATGGTTAAAATGGGCTATTAATCAATCACCCTAAACCTACTTAACTTTATTGAGTACTTTGTATCTATTAGCAATTGGCAATTATACAAAGCTTTTCTGATAAACTTTACCCAATTTGGGAAAAGATCCATGAACACCAAGGGACATCTCCTTCGTCTACTAAAGATTATCGGTATACCCTCGTTAACTTTCCTGTTGGGGTTTGGTGTTGCTAGCATAAGACCTCAAACAAAGCAGCTTCCCATTTCCCAAAACCTGATTTCTCTTGACTCCACCGAGGGAGAACAATTGTTGATCGCAAGTACTGCAAAACAGGACTATTTGCCCCTAAGTATCCATTTTATAACTCAGGAAAATCAAGCTTACTGTGGGGTGGCGAGTATTGTTATGGTTCTCAATGCTCTTTCCATTCCAGCGCCAGTTGAACCTAAATTCGGCAATGTCCATGTTTTTACGCAAGATAATGTCTTTAATGCCCAAATGATTAATGTAAAAACACCTTCCAAAATTTCCTTTGAAGGTATGACTTTAGAAGAATTGGGTAAATTATTAAAAAGTTATCCTCTTAAAGTAGAGGTTCATTATGCCAGCAACATGACATTAAATGAATTTCGCAATATGACTGTAAAAAATTTGCAAGAATCAAATAATTTTGTTATTGTTAACTACTTGCGTAAATCAGTTGGTCAGCAAATAGGAGGACATATTTCCCCTATAGCTGCTTACAACCAAAAGACCGATCGATTTCTGATCCTAGATGTCTCTCGCTATAAATATCCTCCAGTCTGGGTGAAAGCAGAAGAACTTTGGCGAGCAATGGCAACAAAAGATCCTTCTACTGGCAAGACGCGAGGTTTGGTGCTGGTAAGTAAAAGTTAAAGTTAGTAATTTTCTGATTTCATCCTTTTATGACTCCCACTCTTTTTGGTAGATGGCAAACTCGTTTATTATTATTAGCAACAGTCGGTGTATTAGTAACTTTACCTTTTGCATTAGGAATTACTAGCCCTGCTTCCAGTTCTGTTTATTTTTGGGTATTAGGATATATTGCCATTTTTGGCATTTTTTGGGATATTCTTTATAATTATTGGCAAAAATTTCGCTGGGATCGAGATTGGCCGGGAATATTTCAATTATTGGCAGGGATTTGGGAAGCAATTTTCTTAATAATAATTATTAAATTGTTGCAATTACCTTTACCCGGAATTAAAAATTTAGATTTAAACTTGTTTATCCGCCATTACAGTTTGGTTTGGCTAGGTATTTATCTGGCATCTCAAACAGTAATGCGAGTACTGTTTCCTCGCTGGCGGTTTCGTGGTGGTCAGTGGTTGTAAACAAATTCATCAAAAGTTCCGTGAAAATCAGGAATTTTTAGCAAACAGTGTGAAGCTTATATAAAGAAAGCAGAATAGCTCAGAAGAAATTGGCTATTGGCAACAGTACCTTACCTGGCAGGGTACAGGAAAACTTTGCCCACACCTAATATTGCTTATGTGCAGAAGCTACAAAAAGCTACTTCTGAGCATTTTAAATGTCAATTTTTACTATCTAAATCATGGGAGTACAAATGTCTAATTTGAAAAATTTCAAGTATTGGCAGCTTTTTCTCGGCTTCAGTTTGTTAACTTTTCCAGCAGTGATGATGGAAAAGGTTTTGGCTGCAACTATCGATCGGCGTGTGGTTGTTCAGCCGATTCAAGTATGCAATGATTTGGGTAATAGTTGCGCGAATCCCGATCGCAAACTTTTTGAAGCAGAAACAGATAAAATTTGGGCTCAAGCGGGTATTGACGTTGATTTTTTATCTTGGAACATATTTAATGAAACTGATTTTCTGAGTGTAACTGGCTCGGAATTTAATAGCTTGACTCTTACTCCTGGACATGGACAGAACTCAGATCCATTGGTGCTGAATATGTTCTTCGTGAATTTACTCGAAGGCGCTTATGGAATAGGATGGTTAGGCTTGAATGGAATTGCAATTGCAGATGATGTTTTTAGTTTTAACGGCGGTATTGGTCGATTGGATACGATCGCTCATGAGATGGGTCATAACTTGGGCTTAGGTCATGATAACTTTGGATCGGGCGGTTCAGATAACCTGATGACAGCAGGATTTGCTCGCGATGTACCCAGTTCTATTAATGATATTTTCCCAGATGGATTAAAGCTCGATCGCCTTACCACTGCACAAATAGATGAAGTTAGAACTAGCAAGTTTTTACAACCCCTCGCAAATAAAGTTCCCGAACCAACTGGAACTTTAGCTTTAGTGGGTCTAGGAATGTTTGGCTTCTACAAGAGTGTTAAAAGCAAAAGCAATAGAGCCAGAAAATCCTTAACTTTAGCAAAGTAAAAGCATAATTAACTCAAGTTGCTAGTTACAAGTCTGGCTCTTTCTTAGCCCCCCTTTTGATCCCCCCTCCGCCCCCCTTATTAAGGGGGGAACATTGACAATTTCTATCTTGGCGATCGCATACAAATCTTAAATTACACCTATGCTCCAGACCTTTAAGTTAACTTAACAGTAGACTGTAAGCGTCAAGATACCTACAATATTATGCCAGTGCTGCCATGTAATAATGTAGGCTCTGTTTGAGGAAATTATGCAGACAGTCGTTTTAGTTTTAATTCAAGTCTTAATTGTCATCGGACTTTCCCGACTTGTAGGTTTAGGATTTCGCTTGATTAAGCAACCTTTGGTGATTGGAGAAATCGTCGCCGGAATCATGCTTGGGCCATCTTTATTAGGTTTAGTTGCTCCTGGAATCGCAGCAACTTTATTCCCCGCCGAAACTATTCCTTTCCTGAATGTACTGTCTCAGGTAGGATTAATATTTTTCATGTTTTTAATTGGCTTGGAATTAGACCCAAAATATCTTAAAGGCAATTTAGATATCGCAATTTTAACTTCTAACGTTAGTATTTTAGTGCCTTTTTCTTTAGCTAGTTTACTATCTCTTGGTCTTTATCCGTTACTTTCTAATTCCAGTGTTTCTTTTACTGCCTTTGCCCTATTTTTAGGTGCGGCAATGTCGATTACAGCTTTTCCTGTTTTGGCGCGAATTATTACAGAAAATAATTTACAAGGAACAAGGTTAGGAACTTTAGCTTTAACTTGTGCTGCTGTTGATGATGTGACAGCTTGGTGTTTGTTGGCTTTGGCGATCGCAGTCACTCGCAGCAACAGTATGATCGAAGCTGTACCAACAATTATTGAATCTTTAATTTACATTGCTTTAATGGTGACATTGGGGCGTTCTTTCCTCAAAAGACTCGCTACACATTACGATCGGAAAAATCGCCTCAACCAACTTGAATTAGCTGGAATTTATATGGCTGTGGTAGCTTCCGCTTTAATCACAGAATTAATCGGCATTCACCTAATTTTTGGTGCATTTTTATTAGGCGCAGTTATGCCCAAACACCCAGCTATGACCAGAGAAATAGCTGAAAAAACTGAAGATTTTGTATTGATATTTTTATTGCCAGTTTTCTTTGCTTATAGCGGATTACGTACAGAAATAGGCTTACTGAATCGAGCGGAATTATGGTTACTTTGTGCCGCCGTTGTCGGCGTTGCCATTGTGGGTAAATACGCTGGAACTTATGTAGCAGCCAGAGTTTCTGGCATTAATAAACGCGAAGCTTCAGCACTTGGTTGGTTGATGAATACTCGCGGTTTAACTGAATTAATCGTACTCAATATTGGCTTAAGTTTAGGAGTAATTTCTCCTTTATTATTCACCATGTTGGTAATCATGGCTTTGGTGACTACATTCATGACTTCGCCGTTACTGGAATGGACTTACCCCAAACGATTAATTCAACTCGATGTTTTAGAGTCAATTAGCGAACAAGAAGAAATAGTTGTAGAGGCTAAATCGCCTGTCAATCCTGCCATATCAACTCAAAACTATCGAATTTTAGTACCTATGGCTAATCCCCGGACACAAAAAGGTTTACTACAATTAGCAGTAGCAATCGCCGGGAAAAAATTAGAATCAACTGTGGTACATCCTCTCAGTTTAATTGAACTAGAAGAGGATTATTTATTCCAAAGTACTCCCTTAGAAGCTGATAGATTGATCAAAGAACGTCGGAAACGTTTGGATGAATTAATTCAGAGTTTAGAACCTCCAGAAGTTTGGCAAATGGTGCATCCAATTATCCGAATTTCTCAAGATGTAGCTAGAGAAACAGCAGAAATTGCCCTACTCGATCGTACTGATTTAATTTTAGTAGGTTGGCATCGTCCAGCTTTTAGTACTAATCGTTTAGGAGGAAGAGTTGGGCAAATTCTTACTACTGCACCCGCAGATGTAGCGGTATTTATCGATCAAGGTAAAGAAAGGTTAGAAAATTTATTAGTGCCATATTCCAGCAATATTCACGATGATTTAGCTTTGGAAATTGCCTTAAGATTACTGTTTAATCGTGATACTTGTTGTTTAACTGTTTTGCGAGTGTCAGAAAATGAACTGAACCAAAATGATTTGAGCCATGAATTTCGCAGCGTATTAGAACGTTTACCAAAAAGTATACGCGATCGCATTGACATTCGTTTTCTAGAAGCGATCGAGCCAATGGAAGCAGTAGTAGCAGCATCGGAAACAGTCGATATCACCATTGCTGGTACTAGTCGCACTTGGGGAATAGAACGTCAAACATTAGGTCGCTATACCGATTTGTTAGCTACAGAATGTCGTTCTTCTTTGTTAATTACTCGTCGATATAGTCAAGTAACTTCTCACCTTTCCTCTCTATTGGAATCGGAAAAAATTCACAATAGCTAATTCTAAATTTATGAGTAAAATTAACTCTATAATTTTACTCATAAATTGCCTTTTGTAGCCTTTACATTTGGAGAAAAATGAGTCATTTAAGTGTGAAATCTTTAGCTTTTTATGGATCTGCGATCGCTTTAGTTGTGCTTCTGTTTAAAGCTGTCACCACTTATGGTACAACTATGAAAGCACCTCCACCAATTGACGGACGTTATCGCATTACCACCCAAAATTTACCAGGATGTCTAAACTCAGAAAAGTTGTTATTAACTATTCAACAATCAGGAGTTTACTTAAATGGTTCTTTAATATCAGTCAAGACAGCAGAAGAGTTAGCAAAAACAGTAGAGGAAAAACCCTCTCTTACAGGTAAATGGAACGCTCAAAATCAAACTCAACCCTTGTATTTAACAGGGTCATTAAATGAAATAAAAGAATGTCAGAATCAATTAGTGTCAATTCGTGGTGTAGTAAATGGTAAAACTCTTAAGGGTCAAATTAAGTTGGAAACAATTCCCCAAATAGTCGGCTTTACAGCCGAAAAAGAAAACCCAGAAAAATCGTCAAAACAGCTAGGACATTAAAGTATAAAATTATCATGATTACAGGTAAAACTAAACTACTAGGCGTAATAGGCGATCCGATCGAGCATTCCCTTTCCCCAGTAATGCACAATGCTGCAATTAATAATTTAGGATTAGATTATGTCTATCTTCCTTTCCCCATAAAACCAGAAGATTTACCCGCAGCAATATCCGGTTTTGCTGCTATTGGTTTAACAGGTTTTAGTGTCACCATTCCCCACAAACAAGCAATCATTCCTTTATTAACAGAAGTATCACCAATCGCTAAAGAAATAGGCGCAGTCAACACTGTTTGGCGCACTGAAACAGGATGGAATGGCACAAATACAGATGTGGAAGGTTTTCTCGCACCTTTAAAAAATTACAACCAAAATTGGCATCAAACTACAGCATTAATCTTAGGTTATGGCGGCGCAGCGAGAGCAGTAGTTGCAGCTTGCGCTCAATTAAATTGTGCCAAAATCCAAGTTTTTGGGAGAGATACGCAAAAGTTAAAAGCTTTTCAAAATAGTTGGCAAAATTCCCAACTTGCAGTTAATTTAAGCGTTCATAATTGGCAAGAATTATCAGATTTGATCGGTGAATCAAACTTATTGGTAAATACCACACCAGTGGGAATGTATCCTCACGTCGATGAATCTCCTGTAAGTGCAGAATTAATGGGAAAATTGCCGGGAAATGCGATCGCCTACGACCTAATTTACACCCCCAATCCTACCAAATTTTTGCAACTAGCTAAAGAACATGGTGCAGAAGCGATCGACGGTTTAGAAATGCTAGTTCAACAAGGCGCAGCAGCATTACAAATTTGGCTAAAACAACAACCACCAGTAAATATAATGCGCCAATCTTTACGCCAGTACCTACAAATATAAATGATAAATGTTATTTTCCCCTCTGCCCCTCTGCCTCTAAGAAGGCCAACGCCAATTATAACGATTCCAATCATAAATTCCTTGAATTTCGTACTCAGTACCGTTATTAAAACGGATGATACAACTACTACGATCCTCTCTTTCTTCAACACTAGTTACCGTGCAAGGAACCCACATTTGACTACAAGGGCCATCTTCTTGTATCCATTCCCACAAACCATTTGATACTTCAATGCGATCGCCAACTTTCAGTTTTAACTCGGCTTCAAAACGCTCAAAATACTCAGCTAAATGCCCAGGTTGCACCAAATTTAACCATTGTAACCCGTAGCGATCGCGAATAAACTGCACCGACCCAGAATTAGTATTATTCAACCAATCATTTAATAACTGAATCTTCCAAGGTTGATTTAAACTCTCCTGTTCCTTCACAAACTCCAACAAAGCTAAACGTTCCTCAGCAGTCAACTCATCCAAAGGATTTGTTCCCTCTGAGTTTGCAGTTTCCTCCGCAGTACTAGAAAGTTTCTGCGCTACTTGCAGCAAAATCTGTTTCTGCACCTCAGTTAAAGGACAGTTAGCGGCATTACACTGGTCAAATGCAGCTTTTAAAGCAGCTTCGATCTCAGCCTGGGACATAGCACACTGTTAGGAAAAAGGACTAAATTCCACACAATTCTTAAATTTTGGATATTGGGTGGCTGTTCTTCTGTGGCAACGCACATCAGGGATGATTTTTTAATTATTGCAAAACTTTTAGAGAATTTTACAATTCGAGATATGCTGAGGTTTAGACAATTAGCGGTATATTTTATGAGGTTTCCAGCCTTAAAACTTTTCCTAGTCTCTTGCCTAATTATAATTTTGAGTTGGGGAATTACTCCATCCGCTGAAGCCCTAACTCAGATTAAGCTAACTGACATCTCATACAAAGATTGTCCGCCAGAAATGGCAGAAGGATCAGTTACCAGTGGGTCAACAATGGCTGCTAACTGCTTTCTCATCACTGGCAAAGCCAATAACACTTCCGGTAAATATGTTTATAATGCCGATGTTTTTGGTCGCATTTACGACGCTAACGGTAATTCCGTAATGGAAAATCGCAACCGGATAGGACTGATTGAAGAAATACCGCCAGGAGTCAGCGACTTTGAATTTAGAGTTTCCGTAGCAGCTAGTCAACCCACACCATTACAGCTAGAACAGTTGAAAGCGGCTGGTTTTACGGGCAAAGTCCGCCGTTAAATTCCCAGGCGTAAGAGCGTGCTTTTGCTCATACATGACACGCTCTGGCAAAAAATTTAGTACAAAAATTGCGATCGCAAACCAGTCAGAAAACCAGCGGCTAACTGTAAAACCAGTATCGCTATTGTCGGAGAAATAAAGTCGATGCCTCCGATGGGCGGAATAAATGAACGAAAGAAATTAATGTAAGGATCGGTCAGTTGACCGAGAATGGAAAGGGGTGGATCGTACCAATTGAGATTCGGAAACCAACTCAACAGGAACCGAATAATCAACAGCACCATGTAAATATTGAGAAAGGTGGCAAGTGTAGTTAGCAGCAGAGCAACTGGACTCATAACTATTGTGTTTGTTTGCTAAATTTACAAGATTATCTGCATTTCAATTTAATTTAACCGATATTCGCTGATTTCGCATCGGTTAAATAAATAGTTGCAGTACAGATTCTATTTTCGATCTTAAAGCCAAGAAAGAGATTCAGGAATTGCCTCTCAAAGTAGATCCTGAAGGCGAATCAGTTTCGCCAGTACGTTCCCTCCTCTCAGAAGTAACATTTCCATTTACATTGCCCAAAGAAAGTCGAACTTCATCAATTGTCTGATTCAATTGAGCAATCTTATCTTCCAAGCTGCGCCTAGCCATTTCAATTCGCGGTTCGGAGGCTGCTTCCATTTGACGCTTTTTACTTTTCTCAGCTTTTGTTTCTGATTGATTGGCATTTAATATAGGTGCTTCTGTTTCTGATGCTTGGTTGCTGATTCGAGAACCTAACACAGCTCCCAATACACCACCAACAACACCACCAACAAAAGACCCTACCAGAAACCCTGCTGCAAAACCATCTCGCTGACTCATATCGATTTTAGATTTTAGATTTCCGATTTTAGATTTTCGATCGCACACAAATTACTACTGTCTTCAGCTTACCTGTTGCTTAGGACAAATGCCTACCGAGGGAACTGAGGAAAGGCAGAAGGCAGAAGGCAGAAGGCAGAAGGGAAGAAAGGCAGAAGGGAAGAAAGGCAGAAGGCAGAAGGCAGAAGGGAAGAAAGGCAGAAGGCAGAAGGCAGAAGGCAGAAGGCAGAAGGCAGAAGGCAGAAGGCAGAAAGCAGAAAGGAAGAAAGACAGAAGGCAGAAGGCAGAAGGCAGAAGGCAGAAGGCAGAAGGGAAGAAAGGCAGAAGGCAGAAGGCAGAAGGCAGAAG
>NZ_JADEWG010000062.1 GCF_015207735.1 [Phormidium] sp. LEGE 05292 | reverse complement strand
CTGCCCCTCTGCTCCCCTGCTCAGAGAAACGGGCGGATAAATCAACCGCTGGGGACGATGCCACCATCCGGGAACATCTAAAACTGGATGATCGTAAGTTCTTTTAGTTGCTAAGTCGCGCAGCATTCGGGCTAAGGCGGTGGGGCGGGGTTTCGGGGAACGTAAATCAAATACGCCTGACTCATAGCAACCTTCCACCCTAGTTACTAAACTATTCCAGTCATAAGAACCTAAAAGTGACCAAGCGGTAATTGCCCGGATATCCACTCCTTCTTTCCGCACGCTAGTAGCAGCGTCCCAAACTTCTTTTAACCAGCGCAACTGTTCTTCACGAGTGCAACCGTGATGCACTTCGGTAACGGCAATGGGCAGTTTGTAACGTTCCCAAGTTTCTTTGATTAACGTATTTGGCCCTGCAATGCCTTCGGCGCAAACTCGCACTGCTTCCACATCGGCGTATTGGTGTCTTCCGTTGCCACCGTGAGTCCAATGAGGATAGTTTTCCAGATGTTCGTCTAAAAAGCGATCGCTAGTCAAGTAATGGTTCATCCCGATAATGTCCGGTGGACAGGGATGTTCTAAAAACCACTCTAGTTCAGCAACGCTTACTCCACTCCAACACAAATAACCCCACAAAGGATGATCGCGGTTAACTTTTCCGCACAGTAAGTCAAAACTCAGCCAACGGCGTTCATTCTCAAATTGAGCTTGATACGCCATAAATGGTGTGCTGAAAACTTTGCACAGGTCTTCCGTTTGCACTAACTGTGCAGTTGGGTTAACCTGACGAATGGCTTGCATTGACAAAACAATGGCGCGACATTGATTTAACAATGCACAGATAAAGGTGGCATTGTCCCGTGCGTGCGGATACCAATGACCATATAATCCGCTAAAACGGGCAGTAGTTAAGGGTTCGTTGACGGGTGTAAATAGCTCTACCCAAGGGTAACGTTGTTGCACAGCTTGGGCAAATTGGGCGAGTTGAGGTGCAAAGTTGCGATCGATTAAGCTAGTATGACGAGGGCCGCTACCATGATGAACTAAGCCAACAATCGGACGAATACCTAATTCTTGCAAGCGTTCTAGACGTTCATCTGCCCAAGACCAATCAGCATTTTGCAAACCATCGGGGGCGATTAATTCCCAAAGTATAGGGTAACGGATGGTGCGGATGCCAAGTTCTGCAAATAAGTTTAGGTCGTCTAAGCGCGTTCCGTGACCGTTGCGTTCTAGTTGGTTGAAAAAGCGATCGCCAACTCGATTCACAGTACACTCCACACCCGCCCACATTTCCATTTTTAAATCTTGAATTTTCCAGGAATTCTTAAGATTTAATTCCTGATTTAATGCCGCCGTTACCATTAACTACACCTCAATCAATTTTGGATTTTAGATTTTAGATTTGCGATTTTTTTAGTAAGCAATAATTCAGAAAATCGGTAATCTAAAATTAGTGTCTATCCCGTACTTAAGGTGATAACCAAACTAATGAATCAGCAAAAACCTTGGAGTACAATATTTCCTAGTACCCAGTCCCCAACTAATGCTTACCCTTACCGTTTTTAGTGACGGATTGAATCGGAGAAGGTTCCTCAATCATTTCCTTAGCAGATACCTTTTGAATATAATCGTCTCTGCGCTCAATTGGTTGAAAAACCACAACTTCTTCTTGAACTTTGGTGCTAATTTGTTTGTAGATCGTCAACGCTTGAGCTACACATTGATCCATGTTGTAATACTTGTAAGTTGCCAATCTGCCGACAAAATATACATCAGGAACAGCATCAGCTAATTCTTTATATTTCTTGTAAAGTTCGGCATTTTCTGGACGGGGTACTGGGTAGTAAGGATCTCCCTCAGCTTGGGGGAATTCGTAGACAATGCTAGTTTTAGAATGTTCCTGTCCTGTGAGGTATTTAAATTCAGTACAACGGGTGTATAAATGTTCGTTGGGATAGTTAACTACGGGCGCTGGTTGATGTACTGGTTTATTATGGGTTTCATGTTTGAATTCTAGGGAACGGTAAGGCAATTTGCCGTAACGATAATCGAAGAAAGCATCAATTGGCCCGGTGTAAATCATCTCACGATAAGGGATAATTTTTTGGATTTCCCGATAATCGGTATTGAGCATTATTTTGATGTTCGGATGAGATAACATTTTCTCGAACATTACTGTGTAACCGTGCAATGGCATTGCTTGGTAAGTGTCGGTAAAATAGCGATCGTCCCGATTAGTCCGAGTCGGAACACGCGCCGTCACAGATTTATCTAATTCCGATGGGTCCATATCCCATTGTTTCCGGGTATAGTTACGGAAGAATTTCTCGTAAAGTTCCCTTCCGACTTTACTGACAACTACATCTTCGCTAGTGCGAATATATTCTTTTTTCTCGGCAACTGTGGCAAAGAATTCTTCTAGTTGAAATGAGGTAAGATTCAGCCCGTAAAGTTTGTTAATGGTGTCTAAATTGATGGGAATTGGTACTAGTTGACCATCAACACTAGCACGTACTCGGTGTTCGTAAGACCGCCATTCGGTAAAGTTGGAAAGATACTGAAAAACTTCGCGAGAATTAGTATGAAAAATATGTGGCCCGTATTTGTGGACTAAAATTCCGGCTTCATTATAATGATCGTAAGCATTACCGCCAATATGGTTGCGCTTGTCAACAATTAACACCTTTTTTCCTAACTGACTTGCTAGCCTTTCCGCCAAAACGCTGCCAGCGAATCCTGCACCCACGATTAAATAATCAAACATTTTCAAATACCTCTTTTTTCGTTTACAAAATCGCGCAGGAAGTTTCGGTTCTTACTGAGTATGTAAGGAACCAAAAGCTGCTTTACGACAGGGAATAAAAAACTTGGCTACTAAGTAATCAGCGATTAGGTTGGGCAATAACAAATTACTTTGAGTTTTCCGCTAAGGAAATTTGCCAAGTTTAAAAACGGGAAGTACTTGATTCATAAGGGTTACTTTTTAGTTGGATTGATTGATAGTTGTTAACTGTTTGCTGTTTTTGCAGAAAGGCGATCGCTCATTGCACTTTCTATTAGCTGCATCATCCTGCGCCAAGTGGAATCCCAAGAGTTTTCTGCGAGAAAAGTATCTACTCTTTCTAACCACCCAGATGAGTAAAAATCTTGACTCATTAATTCCTCAGCTGCGGCAATAAAATCTGTTACATTATCGGCAATTTTTACTAAGCCGTTTTCACCGTAAGGACGCACAACATCGCGGATGGAAGTGGAAATAACTGGTTTACCTGCGGCGAGATATTCAGGAGTTTTAGTAGGACTAATAAACCGAGTTGATTCGTTAAGTGCAAAGGGTAACATTGCTATATCCCAACCAGCAATATAAGCTGGTAATTCTTGATAGGATTTGCCACCCAAGTAATGAATATTTGTGTGCCTTGGTAAGGTTGCTGGATCTATTTTAACTACAGGTCCGATCATTACTAAATGCCAGTCTGGTCGCGCTTGGGCAATTTCGCTTAATAGGTCAATATCCATGCGTTCATCTATTACCCCAAAAAATCCTAAACGGGGATGAGGGATATTAATTTGATCGGCTGGTTCTTCGGTCAAATTTCTGGCTTTGCCAAAGTGAACTTTATCGATGCTGCTAGGGAAAGCGTAGACGTGGGGATGGCGATCGCGTTTAGCTTCGTAAAGGCTTTGTCCCCCTGTAAATACTAAATCTCCCAGGCTAAATAGTTCAATTTCTAAAGTTTTTAAAGCGGGGCTTGCTCCCTTAAATGCTGATAGCTCATCCATACAATCATAGACAACCAACAGCGGATTTAAATGGCGAGTAAAACTCAATGCCATCGGTGTGTAATACCAGAGAATATAGTCTTTAATCTGCTTTTGAGCCAACAAATCATCGAGCATTCTTTTCAGGGTAGCTGTAACCTCCTCTTCCGTCATTCCTTCCTTTAGATGCGGTACAACAACCGAAACACCACTCTCGTGAATACTAACATCTAAGCAAGGAGAAGTATCGGCGCTAAAAATAGGTTCTTCAATAAAAAATACAGTTCGCTCTTTGGCGCAGCGGCTTAAAAGATGTTGCGGTCGTTGATAAACAAAATTCCATCGTAAATGCGACAGACAAATTAAAGCAAATTTTTCTGGAAGTGAATTTTGCGAATCATTTGACTTTAAGTTAGATACCGATTTTTTCATTGTTAATGCTGGTTTTGTCGTCGTGTTTCCTGAAGAAAATTCTATTTTCCCTGTTTCTACGCTGCTTACATGATCTTCGGTTAAGTTTTCGCTTTTAGACATAACTACCCTCAAGGTTAAAAAAGTTTTCTTACTTTTAATACATCTGTCAATCAGTAAAAGTTAGAAATGAACATTTAGTAATTGATAAAAAGATTTTTTTAGCAAGAACCAGCATAAGTTACGCCTCTTTAACACCCTTAATTTAGTTATAATTTAAGGAGTAGGCTGAGAACGAAGTAAACATTTGCTGTTGCAAATAAATTTAAAAGATATTTTTCCTATTTACTTCTTCCATAAGACTGAAATTGTGATTCTTCTGAAATCTATTTTCGCTGTTTACTTCTGCCATTGAACTGACTCAGCTAGTTAGTCTTTACTGACTAGAAAAATAATTTGATAATTATGGGAGAATAGGAAATCTTTCAAAAAGAAGTCGGATAAAAGGGCAAAGGTAAAAGATCTCCTTTGACCCTTTAATCTTTCCCTTTGGGAGATAGCGGAAACTTAGCAAAATTGTTATTATTTGATTAGCTGTAATATTTTTCTGTTGAGAGTATCCCATTTAAGTTACTCAACAACAGATACAAAAACGGCACTAACTAATCCGTAACTAGCTAAAAATGCAATTACAGTCAACATTTTATGGCTCCTTCTGCGATGGCAGTAATAGTTTAAATTTATATCTTAAGCTTAGGAATTTAAGCATTAACCAGCATCAGCCAAAATGATGGTTTTATGGCTAACTCTGCGGTGCAAAAAATCCTAAAGTAATAGATAGTTAGAGGTAGGAGAAATTAATCAATGTGTACAAAAAAATGTTCTACGATACATAGCTAATCTTGGAAGACCATGATTTGTCCTGAATAACAAGCAACCCAAACTTCTCTATTCTTGGGATCGTAAGTAATACCAATTGGGCTAGCGCCTACTCTCACTGTTTGTAAAACTGTCATATCTTGGGTGCGGACTTTACTTACAGTATTGTTGCTGTAATTAACAACATAAAGCATTTGACCATCATCTGACAAAACCATGCTGCGAGGTGCTGCACCTGTGTAAACTCTAGAGACGACTTGAGGTTTAGTTAAATCAATTTTGGCAACTCTTCCTTCACCATTTAAAGAGGCGTAGAGATATCTTCCGGTTTTATCAAGATTTAAATGACGTGGCGATCGACCAATATTTCGCAACCAATTAACCCAGTATTTTTCTAAGTCTACTTGAGCAATATCAGTGGAACCCATGACGGCAATATAAGCTCTCTGAGATCTGCGATCGACAACTATTCCTCTGGGATAAGCACCAATTTTCACCCGTTTAATTTCTTGATTCTTTTCCGTATCAATAATACTTAAATCCCAACTACACCAATTACTAACTAATACAAAACGATTATCAGGAGAAGTAGCGACAAACTTAGGAACAGAACCAACTTGAATCACTTTTTCAATTTGCAAAGTTTCGGTGTTTATGCGATATACGAAACTATTGTCTGTTCCTTGGGAGGGAGAACAGCGATCGCTTCCCGGATTATTAAACCCAGCACCATACATTTGATAATTAGAAACCCAAGCATATTTGCCATCATGGGAAAAACTAACTTCCACAGGTGCGCCGTTGTAATCCCCTTTAAAATTAGCATAACCAAACTTCGCTAAATTTACGCGATCGGGAATAGTTTTCACTAAATTATGCTCTCGGTTATACACAGTAATTGTGTGGCTATACATCATATTTTGAGCAAAAAACAATCCATGTCCCGAATGTACAACTGATTTCGGAGTAATTTTCCCATTAATTGTTTTTTTCAAATACATTGGCGCAGTCTGAGGTTTAGCTGGCGGTGCTTTTACAACTTTAGCAACTGGTTTGGGACTAGCTTTTGGTGTTGGTTTAGCAGTAACTATAGGTGTAGGTTGTACTTGAGGAGTCGGCTTTTGAATTGGGATTACTTGTTTATTTTCTAATTGATTCTTGATGATTAAACTGCTAAAAATTAATAAAAGACCCATAACACCACTGACTAACCACAGCAAGGGAATTCTAAATTTTCTTTCTTTAGGAATTACGACTGTTTCCGGTGCCAATTGAGTCTGAGCAATATTAGTTACATCTGGTACTGATGCAATTACTAAATCTGGAGAAGATAATTCAAATTCCTCAATCCAGCTGGCTGGTACTTTGTGAATCTGTTGCCCAATTACTCGCACAGATTTAAAAGTTTTACACTCCAGTCCTTTCATCCCCTCTTTGACAAAACCAACCCAGAACTCTCGCTCTAATGATTGGTGAGATAATAAGGTTACTTGCAGACAACTACCTTCAGAATTAACTATTGCTGTGATTGCTGCTGTGGATAAAGCTTGATTAATCAGAGTAGCAATAGCCTGGGTATCGCCTTGTTGTGCTTGAAATAAAATGTCTTGCAGATTTACTATTTGCTGGATCACAATTCACTACCTCACACTGCCTTAAAAATAACTATCTCTTAATGAGGCATTTTTTTCAATTCCAAGCGAGATCCTTGACTTCTTGGAGAAGTTGAGGAGCTGTGTACCTCATAGCAAATCCGGGATTCTAGCCACAGTAGAGGCGTGATAGCTACCTCGTTAGGGAATTAGAGATTTAAAAAGAACACGATTTCGCCCCTGTTTTTTTGCTTCATAAAGAGCCTCATCCGCAGTAGCAATCAATTTTTCTGGGGCTAGATTTTGATGAGGAATTACACCAGAAACTCCCAAACTCAAAGTAACATATTCACTCACATCAGATTTAGCATGAGGCATTTTTAATTGTTGGATCTCTTTTTGAATTGCTTGGGCTACACTGACAGCACCTTGAATTTCAGTATTAGGCAGAATCACTACAAATTCTTCACCACCATAACGGGCTAACAAATCAGCCGGACGTTTGACAGCGCGATTCATAGCTAAAGCAATTTGCCGTAAGCAATCATCTCCTCCTTGATGTCCGTAATAATCGTTGTAAGCTTTGAAATAATCCACATCGCACATAACTAAAGATAAGGGTTGTTTGGCGCGTGCTAGTCGCTGCCATTCTTGGACTAAATATTCATCAAAATAACGACGATTAGCTACTTTAGTTAAACCGTCTAAAGTAGCAAGACGCTGTAATTCTTGATTCGCTTTTTCCAATTCGGCTGTGCGATCGGCTACTTTTTGTTCTAGAGTATGGGCATATTGTTCTAGATTTGTGAAAGCAGCTTCCAATTGATTTGCCATCCGATTGAATGCCTCAGCCAGGGTGTTAAGTTCGGTGATATGACTCCGCAACGCAGATGCGATCTTTCCTTGGGAAACTTGTTGGTTTAAATCCCTTTGGGACATCGATTTTGCCAATTGTGCTAGGTGTAATATTGGTTGGTTAATCCAATGGGAAGTGTAAATTCCTAACACTGTAGCGGTTCCTAATGCGGCAATACACAGCCAAATTGTACTGCGAGTATTGGCGTTAATTTCCGCCATAAAGTCTTTTTCTGGCACCACAATTACGATCAGCCAATCTAAACCAAATTTATCTTTATAGGGTAATATCTGTAAATATTGTCGATCGCTATTTATTTTAAAGATAAATTTCTTTCCCCTCTTAATTTTGTTGAAATTACCAAAGTGCTTCTGTAAAAATTTCGCCGTCAATCTTGTTAACTGATTTTGACTATTAATAGCTGGAAGTCGTTGTAATGTTTGATTTTTAGCTGTGGAGTAAAAGGGATGTTCCCTTGTGGAACTAGCAACCAATAGCCCGGAACGTTCTAAAATAAAAGTCTGTCCTGACTTGCCAATTTTCAACTTACTGAGGAATCGATTAATATCTAACAAAACTAGGTCTGTAGCAACAACTCCCCTTAGCTTGTGATTTTGATTGTAAATGGGAGTCCCAAGAGTTATGGCAAGTTGAGTGCTTCCGCGAAAAGCATAAATAGGGCTCCAGATTGATTTACCTTGGGTAGCGACGGCAACATACCAAGGGCGACGACGGGGATCGAAGTTTGGTATGGAAACGATTAACTTTTGCGTCATTTTCCCTTGACTATCGGTGGCGTAGCCGTTCATGTTGTTGTAACCTGTGGCGCGATCGATAATCGAAATTATCAAACCTTCTTCATCAAAGTTGTTGATTCCATAAAATTCGCCTTTTTCGTTGGCAATTTGAATCACACTAACTTCCGCAAACAATTTAATTTCCCGTAAAAAGTATCTGTCCATACTGCGAGGTTTTTCGGGATTGAGATATCCTAGATTAATTGCATCTAAAACGTTTTGATTAACGATATAGGGTTTTTGTAAATAATCATTGAGTTGTTGTTCGATGCGATCGCCTATTTCCCTCTGCAATTGAGTAACTATATTTTCTACTGCCTTTTGTCCGTTGCGTAAAGAAAGCCATCCTGTTAATCCCACTGTCACAAAGATTTGCAACACAAAGGGAACAATTAAAATTGAACGTAGCTGTAGTTTCATATTCCTAAAGGCTTTCCTATATTCCCCAGATTTACAAATTAAATGCTGTTCAGCTTACTCAATTCAAATCTCAAGTCAATTTGACATTTTTAATTATCACTAGAGAAGCGTTTCGTAAGTTCGGATGATAATTTATTAAGAACTTTTGATCGCGTCTATTGAGATTCATTATAAGCCTATTTGAAGTTTTTATTTATACCACGTAATATAAGATAAATTCTGCTGTTGATACTTTGAATTTCCGGCTGGGAAATTTTTGCAGGTGAGTTTGGCTGTATTACTGAAATAATTTTTGATTTAGCTTCTATCGTGCAAAGGGACTGAATACTACCTACTTGTGTAATTAAAAATACAAAAAAATTATCTCGTACTTGTAATGAAAAAACCTAGTTTGAGGGACTGGTATTTGTGATATACCAAGCATTTCATTAATTAATCAGGTTTATTTATAACTATAAGTACAGAAGAGCCGAAATCTTAATTAAATTATCTCTTAATTTTCAGGAAAACTAGTTGGCTAAGCTGAATTAATAGATAGAAGCAAAGCACTGGCGCAGAGAGCAGCAAACAAACCCTACTTTCTCACCAGTTGGTAATTAAAAAGATGTGATTATTTGATTGACTGCTTTGTTTGAATCGCCAAGTCGATCGCCCCCTATAACCAAAACTATACCGAAAGATTTAACAGCAGTAAGGTGGGTAACTCCCACCTTATTGTTTTACAGCAGATTGCAGGTAAATGAGCTACAGAATTTCTGGTTTTAGGGAAAAGGGAACGGGGAACAGAAAATCAAACTTGGGTGTAAAACAATCATTTAAGTAAAGTTAACCGCATAACTTTTAGTTGAGTTAGGAATCTTTGGTAGATTGCGGCTAACGATCGCAGGTGAAATAATATGTTCCAATTTACTATCCTGATATCCCACAAACCAAATATAAACCTTTTCGCCAATGGTAATATCTCGATCGTCGGGTTGATGTAATTGCGGATTGTAGGGAACTTGTGCTAAAGGTGTGCCGATCGCTTTATATCCCCAATGAGCTAAAATTTTATCCAAAGGTTTGAACAAAGGTAGAATATTTTGGGCTGGTAAATCTGGATGTTCTTGAACAACTTTACAAACAGTAGGATAATTAGTTAACAGAGTTTCTAATTGATAAAAGGTATTATGTTGAAAATCTTCCCTGATTTTTTGCGATTGTTGTTGCAATTTTTGGCGGAGTCGCGCACATTCTTGCCGCAATTGAGCAATTTCTGTTTCTTCATCTGTATTAACTACATAAGCGTACTTGATGGGATGCACTCGCTTCTGAGTAACTGCAACCTTGGCTGGAGGATGAGAGTAAACTAAGTGGAAAATAACTAAAACGCTGACTAACCACAGCACGCACCCAAACCAAAATAAATTAGGATCATGGCTCATTGTCAATCACTCCAGCCTTGATTTAACCGCTTTAAATGATTGTATTCCTAGAGGGGTGCCAGAGAAATTCTTTTTAGTTTAAATTTAGTGAAGGCAGAAGGCTGTTCGTAGTTAACAATATTTACAGCGAAGAGGTTGGTATAATTGTTAACCAAAGAAATTACTGCTATTAACTAAAGTACCATGCCAAACATCCGCTTCATTTTGTACCACAAGCACCCCACGAGTGCGCGAGTTCAGTTTTTACGTCTTAATGGTACTGTTTGCCAATTTGATGGCTTACCTCCTGAAGCGAAAGTTGTAGCAAGTACAACGGAAGGTGAAAAGGCTATAGGTTTGGATGAAGCGATCGCTCATATTGAACAAAAATTAACTTTATCCGCTGGTACTCTGAAAATTGAGCCAGAATTTTGGGCGGAAGTAGATTCACCAGAAGATATGATTAATGTTTATTTAGCAGAGTTTACAACCACCGATCCACCGCATGAAAAAATGGCAGAATTGGAAGGAAAATTTATTGCAATTACCGAAGGTCGTAGCTTACAACCTACAGAATTAGAACTATTGCGACTAGTTTATTCCTTCCTCATGGATGGATAAAAAATTTGGAGGGTAAGCATGAAAAAATTGCTACCCTCCCAAAAAATTTAAGATATTGTTTGTAGTGACGACTTTAGTCGTTTCTTTCCTAAATAAAAAGACTGAAGTCCTCACAACGAAGCAGATCAATATAACTCAAGCAATGACTAAAACATTAACTTGTGGCGACTTGGAAGAATCAGGCGCTACCAGTAAAGGCAACTTCCGGGAACTTACCTTGCGCTTCTGACATAGGACGGCGCTTGCCTTCTTCTTGCCAGTAGTTAATCACTTCTGTAGCCTTATTGAGAAGTTCAACTCGGTCTGTTTCTGAAATCCAATGCTTGGATTCTAGCTCTTTTTTTAACTCTTCCCAAGCATCATTGCGCGGCCAAAAAAAGTATTTGGTCAAAGGACTAGTACCTTTGCCTACCACCTGATCAACTGCGATCGCTACATCCTTCTCTAACCAGAGAACCTTTAAAATGAACTTCGACAAACCTACCTCCGGGTTCAACCCAGACTTTTCGCGTCTTTACAACCTTTCTATAATAACCTAATTGTCTAACCTTTTTTCCTTAAATTTTCGAGGTAAATCACATTGACAGCATCTAACCTAGACAAGAGTGTAAGTTCGGCTTTGGCGATCGTAATTTTCGATATTGATGGGGTCGTGCGCGATGTCGGCGGTTCCTATCGCCGCGCACTTGCAGATACAGTAGAACATTACACAGACGGCGCTTTTCGTCCCTCCCAAGTAGACATTGATGCCCTAAAATCCGAAGGCGTTTGGAACAATGACTGGGAAGCCTCCCAAGAATTAGTGTATCGTTACTTTGAAAAACAGGGAAAAACTCGCACAGAAATTGCCTTAGATTACAATACCTTAGTCGCTTTCTTCCAATCTCGTTATCGTGGCCCTAACCCCGAAAATTGGACAGGTTACATTTGCACAGAACCATTACTTTTAGCCCCAAACTATTTAGAAAGTTTGACAACATCGGGAATACCTTGGGGTTTTTTCAGTGGTGCAACCAGAGGTTCAGCAGAGTATGTTTTATGCAAACGTTTAGGATTAAAATCTCCAGTTTTAATTGCAATGGAAGACGCACCAGGAAAACCCGATCCTACCGGACTTTTCGCCACTGTGCTATTATTAGAACAGCAATTTTCTGCCGATGAAACTACACCAGTTATTTATGTAGGAGACACGGTTGCTGATATGTACACCGTAGAAAAAGCTAAAGCTTTGCAACCGAATCGTTTGTGGATTGGCGTAGGAATTTTACCACCTCATGTTTTACAAGAAACTGCTCAACAACTTGATGCTTATACTGCGAATTTAAAACAAGCTGGCGCTCAGATAATTTTGCGAAATGTCCAAGATTTAACTGCGGCAAAAATTCAGGAATTAATTGCCGGAGAAGACCCAAATTAAAACCCGACAATACTACAGCAGTCCTACTTTAGGACTTGCTGAAAATTTTGTTTTGAAATGCAGAATGTGAGAGTGAACTACTGAATTTAGTTGCTCCGTTTCAGCGTTGCTGAAGGCAGTTCGTCGAACATTTTCTTATAATCGTGAGCAAAATATCCCAGGTGGTAAAAGCCAAACTGAGATGCAATTTCTGTAACAGTTTTGTGGCCTGGTTTAGCTAGCTTTAGAGTCCGGTGAACGCTTTGTAGCCGCAGAATTTTCAGGTAGGACATTGGACTCATCCCGAACATCTCCTGGAATCCATAACAGAGAGCTCTAGTACTAGTTCCTAGTGCTTTGCACAAATCGGTGAGGGTAAGAGGTTGGTCAGTATGGGTTTGCATATAATCATTAGCTTGTTTGACTAAGTGCGATCGCCGAAAAGCCTTGAGGGGGGGTTTCAACCGTTCCTGTTGTATGGGAAATGCGCTAATGAGTAAAGGCAAAAAGTCCCGTAAAATTAGTTGCTGAAAGTCTGGCTTGTAGAGAAGAGGAGACAGCTGACGCAACAATTCATACAGTTGCTGCAAATACGCTCGTAAAGGTGGTAGAGACTCAGGAATGTAGGCATGATTCGATGCTACAAACTGAGTGTTCAAATCCAGTCGATCCATTGTTTCGGCACAAGCCTCAAACAGATCTTGCCGCACATGAACCGCACAATGGGTAGCGTTTCCCGGAAACACCAAATTTGCTGATCGATGTGGGTCATACCCAAATACATAGTCTGCATTCACCAACCGATTATCCTCAATCACTGGTTGACCTTGCTCATGCAAAATGAAGGTAAACGTCAAAAAACCTGGATATTTATCTCCAACCGCATACAATTTGCAATTGACATGATTAAAGTTGAACTGAATTGTCTCAAAATGTAGAGCCATCGAAGTGCAAGAAAAAGGCCAACAGTTCAATTGAGCAAGTCTGACATCTTCAGGTAAAAATGCCGCTAACTCTTCAATATCGCTAAAGCTACGGTATATGGCGACACCTGAAGGTTGTAAATCTAAATGATTAGAAGAGTCCACAGGCATCACCAGACGATGTTAATTCTTTCATTTTAAGATATTAAATTTCCTTGGGTAAATTTTTGTGAAAATCCTTGATAGCTATTTTGGCAAACTTGCGATTTTTGGATATTCATTTTTCTCATTTGCCTCTATCCTTTCTCTGTGGGAATTTATCTGAATTGATTTTGGATGAGAGGAAGCCCCATTTTTGGATGAAGGAGTTGGCAGGAAGTGTGGATTAGAAACTTGAACTTACGATTAGTTTTCTTAATAGACCTCTCCAGAAAAGAAGAGAAAAGGCAGGCAGGATGCCTACCCTACAAGAGTTATTGGAGAGGTCTAATGGTGCTAGGTTGGAGTGCGATCGCATTATCCCCAACCCTAGCCTCTGAGTTGAATTTAGAGAACAGCAAGTTCACTGCGTCTACTCCCCTGGCTCAATCGCTTGAGCCGGAGAGTGATATAACCAACTTCCAGACCTTAAATTCAGCCTCTAATGACATAGAACAAGTCACATCTGTTTCTCAACTAACTGATGTGTCACCAACTGACTGGGCATTCCAAGCATTGCAATCGTTGGTTGAACGTTACGGCTGCATTGTCGGTTATCCAGATAGAACCTATCGCGGTAATCGATCGCTCAGTCGTTATGAATTCGCTGCCGGACTGAATGCTTGTTTGGACAGAATTCAAGAACTCATTGCGGCTGCAACGGCTGACTTTGTTAAAAAAGAAGATTTAGAAGTCATTAAACGGTTGCAAGAAGAATTTGCCGCAGAACTGGCAGCCGTGCGGGGTCGAGTCGATGCCTTGGAAGTGCGAACGGCAATATTGGAGAAACAACAATTTTCCACCACAACCAAGCTGAGTGGTACGGCGATCTTTGCAATTGCTGATGTGTTTGGTGGCAGTGGCAATAATGTGGACACAGTATTGCAATATCGCACCAATCTCGACTTGAAAACGAGTTTCACGGGGCGTGATTTGCTGATTACAAGTCTGATCGCCGGAAATGTTCCCACACTAGGCGTTGGGTTTCCCCTGCCAGGGACTCCGGTTGGCGGGGTCACGATTCCCAGCGCAGAGGGAACCCTAGCCTCTCAGTTTGGCGCTAACACAGGCAGTCAACTGCAGGCATTAGTGATCGGCTATAACTTTTTTGTCACTCCCAAGTTACTGGTGTCTGTTGCAGGGGGCGGCTTCTTTCCGCTGTACGCGATCGCTCCCACCCTGAATCCCGCTCTGGACGATAACGATGGAGGAACAGGTGCCATTTCCGTGTTCGGTGAACGCAACGCTATCTATGCTCTGGGTGCAGGCAGCGGCATCGGTTTGAATTATTTCGTTAGTCCCCAATTGCGGCTTTCGGCGGGCTATTTGGCTGATGGGCTTAAAGTTGGTAGTCCAGAGCGGGGATTGTTTAATGGCGGATATTCTGCGATCGCACAAGTCACCTGGAGTCCAAGTCAGCGATTCAGCCTTGCCGGAACCTACATCAACGCATACTTTCCTCCCGGACGGTTTGGCTTCAATTACAATGCTCTGGGCGTAGCAGGAACCGCTGTTGCAAATACCTTGGCAGGTCAAACTCGGCTCACAACTGGGCGTTTATTTGACACCGAATCCGTGATTAGTAACTCTTACGGGGTGCAGGCGACCTATCAATTCAGTCCCAGCTTTGTTCTCAGTGGTTGGTTTGGTGCCACCTATGCCCGCTTAATTAACAATGGAGAAGGTGAAATTTTTAACTATGCCCTCACTTTTGCCTTTCCAGATTTAGGTAAAAAAGGGAATTTGCTAGGACTTGTCGTGGGTGCTGAACCTTACTTGAATGACTACGAAGATGGCAATCCTCGATCGTTTGAAACGGATATTCCCTTTCATATTGAAGCTTTCTATCGCTGGCGACTGAATGATAATATCTCGATTACACCCGGTTTGATCTGGTTAACTGCGCCAAACCAGAATAACGACAATCCAGACGATATTATTGCAACCATCCGAATGACATTCAAGTTTTAAAAATCACCATTATTTTAGTAAGCGATCGAAAGTAACCATGAAATTCTTCCTCACTGCGATTCTAAGAAAACGTCTGATTGTTAAAGGTTTAGGAGTTTTTATCACCTTCATTTTGGTGCTGTTTTTAGGGATGCGTGAATGGATTCCATTTGCGATCGCGCAACAGAAACCAGTCCGTCCCCATATTCTCTTCATTATGTCGGATGACCAGGGCTGGAAAGATGTAGGCTTCAACGGTTCTGACATTAAAACACCCAATCTCGATCGCCTTGTGCAAACCGGAGCCCGACTGGAACAATACTATGCTCATCCGATGTGTACTCCGTCAAGGGCGGCTTTGCTGACGGGACGATATCCCCATCGTTATGGTCTGCAAACTGCCGTGATTCCTTCAGCTGGTACTTATGGTCTGGCAACCGATGAGTGGTTGTTGCCCCAGTCATTAAAAACAGCAGGCTACAAGAGTGCGATCGTCGGCAAGTGGCATTTGGGTCATGCCGATCGCAAATATTGGCCACTGCAACGGGGGTTTGACTATCAATACGGCCCGATTCTGGGTGAAATCGACTACTTCACGCATTCGGCTCATGGAACGGTGGATTGGTATCGTAACAATCAACTCGTCAAGGAAGAAGGCTATGTCACCACCTTACTGGGGCAAGATGCCGCCAAGCTAATTCAGGAGCACGATCCCAACACACCTCTGTTTCTGTACCTGGCTTTTACAGCCCCCCATGCGCCCTATCAAGCTCCACCGGAGTATCTCGATCGCTACAAATCCATCACCGATCCAAACCGTCGGGCATACGCAGCTATGATTACGGTAATGGATGACGAGATCGGACGGGTATTGGCAGCCTTGGACAAGCGCGGGATGCGGAACAATACCTTGATTGTGTTTCAGAGTGATAATGGGGGGCCGCGATCGGCGAAAGTCACAGGAGAAGTCGATACTTCTGGCGGTACGATTCCCGCTGATAATGGCCCTTTCCGCGACGGGAAAGCATCACTTTTTGAGGGAGGCACTCGCGTGGTTGCCCTTGCTAACTGGCCAGGACAAATTAAACCCGGTTCCGTAGTCAACCAACCAATGCACATTGTAGATTGGTATCCGACCCTGATCGGTCTAGCTGGCGCAAAGTCAGATCCCAAGAAACCCCTTGATGGATTAGACATTTGGCCTGCTCTCATCGGCGGAAAGATTGCCATTCGCAATGAAATTGTTTATGGCATTGAACCATTTCGAGCCGCTCTCCGGCAAGGCGATTGGAAACTGGTGTGGCGAGTGGTATTGCCATCTCAGGTGCAACTCTTCAACCTGGCAAAAGACCCTTCAGAGAAGACAAACCTCGCGGATCAACAACCAGAGAAGGTGTTACAGCTAAAACAGCAAATTGAGGAAATGTCTCGTGATGCCGTCTCACCATTGTTCATCAAGGAAGCGGCTGGTGCTGCACAGAGCATCATCTTTTCGTCGGTTGCTACGCCTGATGAGGCAGAGGAGATTGAGAATCAGCCGTAACGTTTTTAAGTAGGTGAAAGTAACTATAGCCAGTCTAAATCAATTGTGAAAATTTCTTATCCTCTCTTCTTTCTTCGTGTCCTTCGTGTCTAGAACACCAATTCAGTAATCCCAGAAACCGGGTTTCTTTGGCTTGGGGTAACAAAATATCGACTGCGCTAGGGAAAGAAACCCGGTTTCTCATCCCCGACTACAATACTGAATCGGCGTTCTAGGTGCTACGCACCGCTACGCGAAAATTGTACGGAAAAACTGAGCATTTCAAAGCCTTAGATGAGGCAATAAGAACTGCTCAGTTTATTCGTAATTATTGCATTCGACATTGGAAATTGACAGGCAAGATGCCTGTCCTACAAGAAAAAATTATTCCAATTTCAGAAACTTCTCCAATGCTGCAACTAGAGAAGAAGGCCAACGACGAACGGTTTTAACCCATTCAATATCTTTGTAACGATCGTCCAATCCCACCACAGAAACCCAGTTACTTTCTGCTTCTCCATGTTGTCCTTGTTCCCAAAGCGCAGCTGTTAAAGCGGCACGCATATCGGGAAATTGGGGATATTTCCGAATCAAATTCCTCATAGTGCGAATCGCCACTTCTTTTTGTCCAATTTCATATAATGCTAGGGCATAATTGGCACGGGCAAAGGCAAATTCTGGGACTAATTCAAAGGCTTTTCGGTAATCTGCGATCGCTTTTTCCCATTCCCCTAAACCTGCTTCCGCATTGCCTCGGTTATTATAACCCATTGCATCATTGGGAGCGATTTCTAGTAACTTATTGTAATCTGCGATCGCTTCTTCAAATTTACCCAATCCTTCTAAAGCTAAACCGCGATTAAGATAAGGATCGGGCGCAGTTGGCGCAAGTTCCATAGATTTATTGTAATCTGCGATCGCTTCTTTTAGCTTATTTTGCGCCGCTTTACTATTTCCCAAATTAGACCACAACGCCGGATTATCTGGGAACATTTCTATTAACTGATTCCAATAAGTTTCTGCTGCTACAAAGTCTCCTTTTTCGCTAGCATCAAAAGCTTTTTGACCAATTTCATTAGCTTTCTTATATTTCTCTTCATCGATATTAGGAGAAGGTGCAGTTTCCGAGGTTTCAATTTTTGGTAATTCAGTTTCATTAATGCTAGGAGTTGCTGTCTCCGTTTGCGCCATTACTGGCGGAGTATTAAACCCAGCAAGAAACAAGATTATTACTGTGAGGAGAGTCAAAATTAAGCGAATCATATCTATTTTTGGTAGTTGGTAGTTGGTGAATATCGCAGTCTTAAAAATATTTTTTAACCACGAAGACACGAAGGACACGAAGAAAGAGAAGAAGAGGTTTTATTTTTTTACCGCAGAGACGCAGAGGGAAGAGAGGGAGGAAAAGTTCATGAGATAAAATTCAAATCTAACATCTAACATCTAACATCTAAAATTTCCCAGTCCTGTAGGACAGGCATCTTGCCTGTCATCTCCAGTCCCAAAAATTAATCATAACCTAAATGTTTCCAAGCGGCAGGTGTTACTGTTCTTCCCCGATGTGTTCTTTGCATTAATCCAATTTGCATTAAGTAAGGTTCGTAGACTTCTTCAATAGTTTGGGAGTCTTCTCCTGTTGCAGATGCGATCGTTTCTAATCCTACTGGCCCTCCGTTAAAATTTTCAATCATAGTCTTTAATATGAGGCGGTCTGTCCAATCTAATCCCATCGGGTCTACATTAAATAATGTTAGTGCGTCACTGGCAATTTTTTGGGTGATTTCGCCGGAAGCTTTTACTTGAGTGTAATCCCTTACTCTTTTTAACAAACGATTGGCTATTCTGGGTGTACCGCGAGCACGACGCGCTATTTCTGTTGCGCCTTCGGGAGTGATGGGAGTTTTCAGGATTTCGGCGGTTCGCTGTACAATTTGAGTCAGTTCTTCGGGTTCGTAAAAGCGTAATCTGTGAATGATACCAAAGCGATCGCGCAAAGGTGAAGTTAAAGAACCAATCCTAGTTGTCGCTCCTACTAATGTAAAGGGTGCTAAGGGTAAACTGCGAGTTTTGGCAACTTGACCTTTTCCGATCGTAATATCCACCCGAAAATCTTCCATCGCCGGATAAAGTAACTCTTCCGCCATCCGCGACAACCGATGAATTTCATCAATAAACAGGATATCTCCCTGTTTCATGCTCATTAATAACCCTACAATATCGCGGGGTCGTTCTAAGGCGGGTGCAGTCGTAATCTTGCAGTTTACCTCCATTTCTGCCGCTAAAATTAAGGACATAGTGGTTTTCCCCAAACCGGGAGGGCCATAAAGTAAGAGATGATCTAAAGGTTCACCTCGGTTTTTTGCGGCTTGAATGGCGATCGTCAGGACTTCCTTCAACTCCTTTTGTCCGATATAATCAGCAAGTCGCGGAGGTCTGAGAGTTTCTTCCTGCTTTTCCTGTTCGTCAACAGCGGCGGTAGGTTGCAATAAGTCTTCTGTCGGCGCTTTGCGAGTCTGGCGCTTGCGGGTTGACTCTTGCCGTTGTTTGGGTTTACGCTCTGGTTCGGTAGGCTGTTGCTGGGAAGAAACGATCGCCATAGTTAAAAATATGGATAGATTTTCCGCTAGTCTCTAATTAATCACCACTTCGAGGACGCGAGACATTGCTATGTTAGCTAAACGGATCTTACCTTGCTTAGATGTCAAAGCTGGGCGAGTCGTTAAAGGTGTGAATTTTGTAGATCTAAAGGATGCTGGCGATCCGGTAGAACTGGCGCAAGTTTATAATGACGCTGGCGCAGATGAGTTGGTGTTTCTTGATATTACCGCCACTCACGAAGACCGAGGCATTATTTTCGATGTGGTATATCGCACCGCAGAACAGGTGTTCATCCCGTTGACTGTTGGTGGTGGCATTCAATCCTTAGAAACAATTAAACAATTGTTAAGGGCAGGAGCAGACAAAGTTAGCATTAACTCATCTGCGGTACGCGATCCTGATTTTATTAATCGGGCGAGCGATCGCTTCGGCAATCAGTGTATCGTAGTAGCAATTGATGCCAGACGCAGAACCGATCCTACTAACCCCGGTTGGGATGTTTATGTACGTGGCGGCAGGGAAAATACTGGTATCGATGCGCTCTGGTGGGCAAAAGAAGCCGAAAAACGTGGCGCAGGAGAATTACTAATTACCAGCATGGATGCTGATGGAACTCAAGCTGGGTATGACTTAGAGCTGACCAGGACAATTGCCGACTCTGTGGAAATTCCGGTAATTGCCTCTGGGGGTGCTGGTAACTGCGGACACATCTATGAAGCTTTAACCCAAGGCAGAGCAGAAGCAGCACTCTTAGCTTCTTTGTTACATTACGGTCAACTCAGCGTTGCAGAAATTAAGAATTACTTAACAAATCATCAAGTGCCAGTTCGAGGGTAAAAATGCCTGAAATCTATATCTTGAGGTAGATCCCAGTTTTTCATCTGAAATATATTGCCAGGGCTGAATATATTAAAATAGATGAAGTGTTACGATTCGTAAAAATATGTTGATTGCTATTCTAATGTTTGATGTAGCTCTGGTAGCCTGGTCATTGCACTTGATGCAGGAAGCGTTCGATCAGCAAGAGTTTTCCTTAATGTTGGCAGGTACTTTGGTCGCGCTCTCAGCAGCAGCCATGTTGGTAGTATATTTCCTCATGAACAGTTACATGGGCTATTTATCAGAAATAGCTCAACGTCCTTGTCTACTGTACTAAAAAATTTGTCGCTCAACCCTTGACAAGGAAACCCAAAATCAGGCATTATAGAAAAGCGTCAAATGGGGCTATAGCTCAGTTGGTAGAGTGCTTCAATGGCATTGAAGATGTCAGCGGTTCGAGTCCGCTTAGCTCCATATAGTTGTGTCGATTAACACATTATTTGTCGTCGTTAACAGATTGATGTCGTCATTAACGAATTAATGTCGTTATTAACAGATTAATGTCGCTCAACTGTTTTCTGTCACTGTTAACAAATTAATGTCGTTCAGCACTTTTTACATGAGACATTACCTAAAATTTAAAGCCATTGAAGCACTCCTTTCAACCCTCCAGTTATTTAATTGCATTTTTATCAATAATCGAAATTACAGTATGAATTATCTTTCAACCCACCCCTAGCCGGGAAGGTTGTTGAAAGCTCCAGCCGCCATCATTTCTTCTGCTTGTTTTTCACTTTCAACCCACCCCTAGCCGGGAAGGTTGTTGAAAGCACTCCAGCCGCCATCAGTTCTTCTGCTTGTTTTTCGCTTTCAACCCACCCCTAGCCGGGAAGGTTGTTGAAAGCAGACTCGCGAAGAAGTTATGGCAGCGCAATTACTTTCAACCCACCCCTAGCCGGGAAGGTTGTTGAAAGTGTTCCTCAACAGTTAATCCAGTCTTTTTTAGAAACTTTCAACCCACCCCTAGCCGGGAAGGTTGTTGAAAGGATTGTATCGTTATTTGTCGGCGGTTGGCAATATTCTTTCAACCCACCCCTAGCCGGGAAGGTTGTTGAAAGTCCAAATTGATTGAGACTCGATTAATGCTCCGGCCTTTCAACCCACCCCTAGCCGGGAAGGTTGTTGAAAGGTCACTTTTTTGTTAAGATTAAGATGTAGCATTTTATCTTTCAACCCACCCCTAGCCGGGAAGGTTGTTGAAAGTGCGGAACCTACCACGCTCGATGTCATCCCTGGATACTTTCAACCCACCCCTAGCCGGGAAGGTTGTTGAAAGTCCGCCCGTCTAGAACCTTATTTTGGATAGGCTTCGAGACAGAAATTCGTGAATCTGTTTCAAAGCCTGTTAAATATTGCCTAAAACTAAGGTACTCACTACCCACTTTAGGCATCAAATCCATACTGGCTCAGGATTCGTGAAACCCCTGGAGTTTTCGCCCCCGCTTAGGTTCACGAAAAAAAAGGTTAGGAGGGTTCCCTCCGACGAAGGAGGGTGATTATAGTAGCCACCACTGCGGATAATCCGCACCCTGAATAGGGTTGAGGCTTTGGACTATGTACCTCGTCCTTATACCTTACTCATTATCGCTGGGAGCGCACCTTTCCTGTGTATCATATAAATAGGTATAGGGACACAGTACTTATCCCATCTATAGTGAGAGTACTAACTGTAGATGGCAGCATCATGAGCGGGCAGCTACTAGGGCCAGAAAGCAATCAAACTAACCCAGATTTTTCACAGCACAGAGACTCTAAAGAGCATGAACTGCGGCGCTATTGTTTTCTTATTATATTTTCAAGGTTCGCTATTTTGGCAAATTAAATTTAAAGTAACTGGCGAGATTGGTAAGCAGCGATCGCTAAATCTCGTGCTTTTTCCTGGGGGCTACCTTGAAGGGGTTGCAACCCAACCTCTACAGTGATGCCAGCTTTGGCAGCTTGGCTTTTAATGTTGTCGATTACTCGACCGTAGCTCCATCTATGGATATTAACACGATAATCTTTAGCATATTTTGCCTGACCTTCCTTGAAACCAGGAATTTTTTGTTCAGCTTTGGCTGCAACTTCGCTATGAAGTATTTCCCGCATATCGGCGAGTTTAGGAAGAACAATACTACCTGCCTGGTAAGTTTTGGCGATCGCTATTATCTCTTTAGCTAACAACCTATCTATATATTCTCCTAACTCGGATTCTCCAAAACTATTGTCAGCAAAATTTTTCTGAGCTTTGTGGCGTTGGTGAGCAAGACGTTGCTGTTGATACCGTCTGCGGTTGAGTAGATGATTGTTTTTGTGATTATTTTTGCCGAGGAGTTGTTTGATACTACGATAGGCCAAAACTTTTTTAGTGCTAGCATCTACTACGGCAACTGTTGCTGGTTTTTCTAATCCTAAACTGATGCCAACCAGGATTGAAGATTGACCTTGATAAAGAGGTTTACTGGGTCGTGGAAACGGTTGGTTAATTCGAGCTAGCAAAGATTGCTGGCGTTTCACATCCCGTTGCTGTTCCAGAGTAAGCTCACTTTTCTGATTGGCATTGGCGATTTTTTCTTCAGCAATAGCAGCTTTTTCTTGAGCCACCTGTTGCGTTCCCTCCATTGTCCACAAACGGGTTTCAACAGAACAGTGAAAGTATAAATGATTAACTTGCCAAGGTTCGCCTTTTTGATCGTTTTTTTGCCAAACAAGCCGTCCGCTCCTTAGAGTAAATAGACTACTGGAATGTTGGTTTTTGCTATCTTTTTTGGTTTGCCGATCTTGTAGAAACCGTTGAAACCAATGCAGTTGGCGTTTATCGCACCATACTTCAAAGATATGTTCTTCACCCAAACCCTTAAAGTGAACAAAAATACGATCTTTTTCATTTTTGTGCCAATATATATCTTCACTGGTTTCGTAAGATATAGGAAATGGCATAGAACTAGATTTTCTCAAGAGGATAGCTTGCCAATTTTTTGCTTCGTGTTCATCTTTGGGAACGGAGGTAGTTGCGATCGCCAATGTTTCTAGCCATTTTTCTCCCGTCAAATCCCGACCTTTGGGTATCCGGCTTTTGAGTTGCTCCTTTAGGCGTTCAATTTCTATTTCTTTTTTGCGCCGTCTCTGAGCAAATTTTTCTAAATCTTCCTCGCGATCGCTAAGTTGGCAGTTATTTTTGAGTAAATAGGCTATAGCGCACCTAGAAAGTGGATTTTTTGCACGTTTGTAAGCCTCCATTAACTTATTGAATTTGTTAGGAGATGCTTTTTCATTGTCTTGTTTTTTAGCTTTTTTTACTTTTTTGGTTTTCCTATCTTGCTGCTGAGGTTTGGCTAACTGTGCAGAAACTTTTTTTAGTATTTTAGCAGCTTGAACTCGAATTGCTTCTAAACTAGAATTACTATCTTGTTCTAATTCATTATCACTTTTAAGGATTTGTAGCCAGCGTTCTTTTCCTTCTATTGTACGCTGTCTTTGTTTCTGTAAAGCTAACCAAGATTTATAGATATCGTCTACCAGAGAAATTGCTGATGTATAAAAGCGGCCTGGTTGATCTGCGAAGTGAGGTTCTTTCTTGAGAGAGTTACATAGATTTTTGATTGTGCTTTCAGGTAATATACCTTTTTCAAGCCATGTCTGAAAGTCGGGATGTTTCCCTAACTGTTCCAATAATTCATTAACCAACGGAGTATTTTTTTGAGTCATCAATTCCCATAAGTTACGGAGGGATTCTTGACTGGCAATTAACCTACACTGAATTGTGATAATGCTCATTTGCAAGGCTGGTGAAATAGGTTATTGATTAGCTAACTATTATTATAATAAATTAGCTGAACATAGCATTATTGAATCAAATTATTTGTCTTAACTTTGGCATAAACTAATGGACGAAGGTGGAAATTAAACTGCCGTTTTGAATGCCATTTTGGGGATGAGATACAGTAGAATAAACAACTGAAAAATCAGCAGTAAAAGATTTACCGATCGCTTGTCCGATTAAGTCCATTAACTCTCTTGTCCGGGCAGCAAAAAATGCTTCAAAGTCATCGCAGCGTAGTGTTTCTGGATTGATGAAGTGCGATCGCAACATCTCATCTAGCCTTCTAGCCGATGTTCCAAATAGTTCAAGCTCTCTCAGGTAAACAGAAGGCGCTTTGCTTCCTATCTGTCTGTTAGTCTTAGCGCTCAAAGGGGTGCGATTGACTAAGCAGTTATATCTTTTGGGGTCAATGCCTTGCTTTCTGCACCAGGCGATCGGGAAAATATGATGGGAATTAATTTGTTCTTCAAAATAAATCACGTCATTAATCTCTTCTCCCGTACTTAAATCAATTGCGCCTTCCCGTCGCAATAAAGCAGCTAAACCTTGATAAAACGCACCATAACGTTTTCTGATGTTGAGGAGTCGATCGACAGAGATATTCGCCTGGGTAATTGTAGAAGGAAGAGAACCGCCTGCTAGCCAGTTTGGTACTTCTACAATATCCCGACCTGCTTGGGTTTCCTGCCAGCGAGTATAAATTTCTCCTAACATTCCTGACCATAACCAACGTCCGATCGCCGATCGCACTTGTTCGGATCGGGAACGTTCTCCAAGGACGGTAAAAATGGCACTTAAGGCAACTAATTGAATCGGGTAAGCTAAATCGCCAGCATCAAAGATTTTTTGGCTGTACAGAAATCTCGCCGCTTCCTCAAATCCTCTCACGATCGGGTCTGCCCATGTTTGATATTCTTCTTTGGAGAGTTTTAAGACTTCAGACCGACCGCAGGCGACAGCAGGTAATTTATCCAAGTTCCAACCGTTTTTTATGGCTTCGATTCTGCGAGAATAGCCAGCTACTAAGGTGATGGCTTGCAAAAAATCAGTGTTGCGGAGTTTTCGCAGGACTTTGAAGGATTGAAAGCGGTTTTCTCGGCACTTCCAGTCATCTCTTAAGCTGAAGTCTTCGGCACAATAGCTGGAACTCATTAAGTCGAAGTAATTGAGATCGCAGCCTGATGTGTTGGTATCTTCAAAAACTTGACAAACGGCTTCTTTTGGTAAGGAGTCGCGTAGCTGGATGACAGGCATTTGATAATGCTCGAATTTTTTGAGTACCTGTAGTTCTAAGGTATCGAGGAGTTCGAGCTTTTGAGCGTCGTATTGCCAGTATTTACAATATTTGCTTCTCCATTCGGAAAAGTAAAAGACTTTTGATAAAGGAAACAATCCCGCTTCATACTCTTTTTCCAGGGTAGAGCAATCGATTAAATCACCCGTGTAGATTCGCATTTTTTTCGATTCGGGTATGGCAATAATCGCACTGCGGCGATCGATATTCGGGTCAAGGCATTTTTCGATATCTAGGTAGTACCATTTTTTGATCAGGTTTTGGCTTTTTTGGTCTTCGATCGAGACGGGTTGCTGGGAAAGTAGCACCATGAAAAGAGTAGTTAGGCGTTGCTGACCGTCGAGAATTAATAAGTTGGGTGCTTTATATTCTGGGGTGTTGACACCATCGATCGGGCGCGGTTTAAATTGGACGCGCTGGTTGCCTTGCTGGAGCATCATTACGGCTCCAATTGGATAAGCTAGGGAAATGCTGGCTAAAAGGCGGCGAACGTGAGCGTCATCCCAAACCCAATCTCTCTGGAAATCTGGCAGTTGAATGCGTCCGATTTTAATTTCTTTGAGGATATCCAGTAGGGGATATTTGGTGATGTCAAAGGTGGATATGGAGTTCATTTGATTCTCTGCTGTTTTTGTCATCGCTTTAATTTTGCGATCGCTCCTAAGAATAGAAAGTGAGTTAGTTTTTTCGAGCAATGGAAAATTCGTACAAGTTAGTACGCCTGTACCTCAGCGTAGAGTTGCGGTTGTAGGTGAATCAAGGGGTTTTGAGGCGAGTCGATCGCGAGTCGCGATTAGTTACTCAACGGGGAAATCTGGCGGCAAGGTAATGCTTCCACTGGCAACAAGTTGTTTGAATTGGTTGATGAGGTCTGCTTGGCGCAAGATGCGGGGAATGTATTTGGGGCATCGGCTGAATTCTGGCCCCCAATCTTTGATGGTTTTGGGGCTTGCACCCGTGACTTGGGCGATCGCATTGATGCAAACTTTCCGATAGTTGCGACCGGGTTCTGGTGTCACCCAACGGCGGCAATATTCCATCGGTTCTAGGGGCAACTGACGGATAGTATCGATGCGATTTCCATTCCAACGGGAATTGCTCCCTGTCTGCATCCTTGGGTCGGTGGGCTAGAGGTTGCTGAACTCAGGTTAGGCAATCTCGGTTCCCAGAACAAGGATTTTAGTCATGATTTACGACTAAATTATTCTTTAGGAAAGTCAGGAGGTAGGACTATTTTTCTGATTTGGTTGAGCATATCAGCCATGCGAAGGATATGCAGCACGTATTGAGGCCGTCGCTGGAAGTTTTCTCCCCAGTTACCGATCGTTCTTTCACTGAGCGCGGTTGCTTCGGCTAGAGCGGCAATGCAGGCTTTTCTGTATCCCCAATCGTCGGGCGACATTTCAACCCATCGTTTGCAATAGTCTAGAGGCTCCAAGGGCAGGTTACTGAGCGCGTCGATCCTATATTGAGTTTTCTTAGGGTTACTGTCTATTGTCTGGCGCGGTTTAGGTGGCAATATTACTCATGAATCGTGACCATTTAATAGCATAAGTTGAGGTGCGATCGCTTGCTGTTTATCCCTGCTGTTTGGCGGCTTATCCCTCTTATGTCACTTTCGGCAAAAAATAATCGGGAATGCTTATAGCATAAGACTTTTACCAAAAATCTTGATTTCAGCCATTCTGTTAGAAAATAAAGGCTAAAATCCTAACTCTATCTAGAGTTCAAAATTTGGCTCTTATTTTTATTTTCCCAGAGTGACAAAAAAGGGATTACCCTCATTTTATTGGTCAAACCATGCCCAAAAGTCTAATTACCCCAGCACTTGGATTCTGTTTATACCTTACAAAGGAAATCTAAGGGCTTTCTGAGGAGATTATGGTGAATTCGGGTTATGGGAGGACGGGACTGAAGGACTTGGTGATCAACAAGCTTTCATAGCTTATCTAGATCTCATTTTTCTAATTTGTGCCAAACCACGCATGACAGGAGGATCTTTAACATCTTTGGGAAGAATTATCTTGTCATCAGGCTGAATACCACATAGGTCAAAATCATGTTCCCCTATCTGCCATGCAGGACGAATAAATATTTGTCGTTTCAAAATCCCTAATTCCCAAAAGAATTCTGTTGTGGAGAAATCTTGAGATACATATCCTGGAACAAGAATATAAAAGCCTATCTTTTCAAAAAATGTTACGAATTGATCAAGATTTTTTGAATCCTTTGGTTCCATAGTATTAATTCGATATGTCAAAATGAATTGCGCGTCACTAGAGGCTTTTATCCAGTCAGGGTTTACTCCAATGACAACACGATAAGCCGCTGGGTTATTGGCATCAATTCCAGTAATGATAGATACTCTTATTTTTTCTTCTGTATCTTCATCGCCAAATTCTTGCTTCCACTGAGAAAAAATCTGCTTGCTTGCAGCCTCATTACGAAACAAAAGTGCAAGCTCTAAAAGTGGAAGATTTTGCTTATTTGGAATAAAGCCAAAACCCGTTCCCTTCCAACTAGCTTTATCCCAAAGGGCAACATCAAGTAGAGAATAAACTTTACGATCACGATGCTTAAGATGATCAACGTTCCTAAGTTCTGGAGGAATTTCACCCTGCCCTGGGCTAGGTTTTATCAAGCTTGTCTGAGTTGTCTGTTCAACAGAGACAGTCTGAGTTGATCCATTATTCCAAACAACTACTCGACGAAGTGGAAATTTATTTTCTGTGTTATTTAACTGCCAGTCTGCAAGTCTAATTTTTGGTGTTTTGCCTAGAATATTCCAAATAGCAGTAGCTACATTAGTAAAGTTAAATGCACGTGAGAAAGCAGACTCTTCTCGCAAAAGCCTATCAAAGTACTGTTCTGGATCTGGCACAAAAGCTATGTGAGAAATCAATCGAATGAATAATTCAAACAATTTTTTACTTAATGCTTCAAAATTAATACCTGCGATATAAGATTCTTCACTGACAGAATGCTCTACTTTTATGAGGGTTTCAAGATGTGCAGAATTCTCTTCAATCTGAAAGCTAATAACATCGACGACTGAATCTGAAGGAATAATTTGAAACCTTATATTTGATTGATGTGGAAATAAATTAGAATCAAGACTTGTTGCGAGAAAAGCCTCAAAAGCAGCAAGAATCGACTCCGTAATGAACAAAGATCTATTATTATTTGGTGTTTCAGCAACTATGCTACAGCCTAATACTTGAGAGCGAAGTTCTACTGTGTCCTTTACCAAAAACTCTGGAGCTTCTGGTAGATCATGATTTGCTGGCTGTAATAGCCAAGAATCAAAAAACTCACGAACACTTAATTCAGTCTCTTCCTGTGGAATCCAACCCTCAGAACGGAGAGTATCCTCATAACCTAATGCGTATAACGAGGCTATGAATGAACGGTTGAGGTCAAGATTTTCAAGGATTGCTGGGATAGTCTCTAAATAGTGCAAATCATTGAAAGAAGTTTTGAGAAGAAGAATACCAAGGACTACATCTTGAGTTTCTCTCTCTTTAAGAAATATTTCTTGAGATTCTTCATCAAGTCTAAGTACTTGCGAAATGACCGTAACGTAATCAATCCATGTAAGTGTAATGGGGACTCGTCCTAACTGTAGTTCAATCCAAACTAATCGTTTTAAGCAGGCGAATGCTTGAATAGTAAATGTGCCATCTTCCCAATACTCATTAAAAGCTTGGGATGCGGCTAGAAGCATATTAGAACGTGCAGCCCATAGTAAACCTGCTGATTCATAAGCACTCGCACATAATGCTAGAGCAGCAATCAACTCACCACGGCACTCACGCATAGCCAAGTCATATTGCGCTCGACCAAGAAGACGAATTGCTTCGTAACGGTTTCCACCACTCAGCTTTTGGGTTCCTCTTGTTAAGAGCATACGTCCAGAAGTTGCTCTACTCTCTCGCTCTTGTGAAAGTAGAAGTACAGACTCAAAAAGCTCGTCAAAATCAGGATCATCAGGTAAATACTCACCTAATTCCATAAGGATTTTAATGAGGGGCGTTACAGGAAAATTAACTAAACCTTTGCCTTCCTCAAATACTTTACGAAATTCACTAAGTATCCTCTTCAGTTCAAGAGGTTTATCCTGAGACTGACTAAGATCCATCAGTAACTCAATCGACCGCGACTGTAAAACAGTACTTGGTCGATCTTTATCAGCTTGAAGTCTTTGTAACTCAATGCGTAAGGCTTCAGTCCGTGCATATATTTTTGCATCAGAAACATTAAGTTGTGAGCGTTGAACAGTAGTCCATATTAGCTGCCATAAGTTAGCTAATAATTCAATATCTGTGACTTGATCACTGCCAACTGCTAAACATTCAACACTATCATAAATTTGATTGAGCGTATTAAAGTCATCATGCCACCAAAAAGAAGTCCACGCTTTATCATAAGCACATTGAAGTTTTTGCCGATGCGTTCCATATTGTTCGGCTACACGCTCAGCTCTTGCAAAACGCCCATCGACTTCTATACGTGGTAATTCCAACTCACGCGCCAGTTTAGCTACTTCAATGCAATCCTCTACAAGCTGATACTCAATACCTTGATACCGAGTAGGATCTTGTATCTGTGTCTCTAACTCATTTAACTCAGATTCACGAGCTGTATCCAAGGAACCTTTCTTAATAGATTGAGTCAATGGCGAACTAATTTTTAGAGTTTCTATAGCTAAATATTCGCGCTTATTCTGAAACACCTTATCTAGTATCCAAGTTCTGTCTAGAACTCGTACACTAACGTTGTATTTTTTAAGTAATTCATCTTCAATATTGGCTCTATCTTTGTCCTTAATATATCGACTACTAATGAAATAGATCAAGGTGTAGCCACGCTGCGTTTCTACAATGCCTTGCACATCAGAACGAACTTTTGAGCGCCACTGTTGTTTTGCACTGATAGCAAATGCCCAACGCTCTGAGGCAGCTTCACGTCCAATGCCCTCGTACCAGCGAATTGAAACAGCATCGGAAACAGGGTAGGTTTCAGAGTCTACCTTGCTATCTCCTCCTCCAGTTGGTCCTGTTTGGGGCAAGAGATTAGGACAAATCTCTTTCTCAGCTAATCGTCGGCTGAAATGCTCAAAATCTTTTTCTTGGCTACGATTAGTCAAAGTTTCTAAGTGGTATTCAAGGAAACTCCGATCTAAAAGCGGCTCTCCAACTACTTGTGTATCAGAAAACAGATAGGGTCGTCGTGCCCTCATGAAATCTGAAGGACGAAAGTCTGCTGATTCAGATTGCTGGTGCTTTTCATCCATAAATTCGCTGAGCTTTGCCTAGAGAGGATTCGATGTAGTCTTGAAAGTATAGACATACTATTGTACTTAGTAAATTCTTATTTAAAGGTCGTCCAAAACATTTTAATTTGTTAAATCTACTCACTTCTGCTGGTGGGCAATCGCAGACTCCACTCCCTCTCAGCACCCAATGGAATTATCCAACTGGAGTTTGCTTTCTCAAACTGCGGTTTGTTTAGTCATTTCAGTAGATCGCGCACTCATCATCAGCATGGCTGTATAGGAACCATTGGAATTGTCCCTTGCTCCGGGCAAAAGCCAGCGCCAAATTCTAGTTAGCAGGGAGCGATCGCTTTGGCTTGTGATCGCACCCTTTAGTTATCTGAGTATTTTCTATCCAATCGATTTCTGACGCTTCGCCATTGTTGCAAACGGTAAAAAACAATGTTGGCATTCCCCTTGCACCCAGTCTGCTGGAATAGGGAAAAGCCTCTGGCAGTTAGTGCAATTCGGTAACAAACGCAACTGGTGACGATCGCATCCCAATCTATCCTTAAACTGCCACTCAATCCGATGCCAAGGAAACTCGCCGTAACAGACAGCACACAATAAAATCGGTCTGTGTTTAATCCCCACACCCTTTGGTGGCAGCATCTCGCCAAGTCTTTCAACATCAATCCCAACCACATTAGCCAACGCCTCCAACTCCTGTCGCGTCGGAAACGGATTAAGAAGCAACTTTTCCCATCGGGAGATTACTGCACCCAATCCCGTCAGCTTACCCAGTCCAGTAGTAGTTAAATAATTAGCCCGACGAAAGCGCCCTAAAAAATGGCTTAAACTTTCCCCTTCTAGTGGTTCAACTTCAATCAATCGCGATCGATTATCCACTGTTTCCATTACTCAAACCACTCCAAAACTTCATCTAAAGTTTGTTTGTTGATATGATTTAGACCTTTCCTCAAAGAAAGAAGACCAGCTTTTCTAACTACGCGATCGAGCAAACCAATCTTACCTCCGGTTTTTTGATACAAAGGCACTAGAGTTTCTTTTTTAGTCAGGTTAGAAGGAACTGGTAAATTTACAATTTGCTCCTCCCAAATCTCTACTACCTGGGGAAATTGGTTTTCTGACAATACCTTTAAGCGGTAACATTCTATAAAGCGATCGTGAATATACTCTTCTCTTTTAATCAAACTATCTAAGCTATCAGTACCTACTAAAACAATCGAAATCTTGTACAAATCATAAATCCGGGCAATTTCACTAAAAGTTTTCAACGTGAGGAAGTTAGCCTCATCAATAATAATCATTTCAACTTTCGCTTCCTTAATCAGCCTTAATGCTCGTCGTCGAAGTTGGCTAAGATTCCCGGAAGTTTCATCGTAACCAAGTAACTCAAGAATTAAAGTTAATAGCTCTCCTGCCGAACAATCTCCCGGCGCTTGCATATACAAAACCGGAACTAAATCGCGCCGTCCAGGTCTTTTTTTTGGTTTATTCAGCAATCTGTAAACATCACAAGTTACCGACTTACCAGTTCGCGGAGGTGCAATAATCCGACCGCATTGCTTAGTTAAGCGAAGGGTATCTAACCACTGATGTATTTTTTGGAAATGATCCAGTTCAATAACTTTGGCTGCGATTAATCGCTCAATTTCTGATTCTAGTTCGTTGGGGATTGGTTCGTCTCCCCATAAACTCTGCACCCATTTGCGTAACTCATCCGCCATTAAATTTATCCCTCTTCTTCTGGTGAAAAATTTGCGATCGCACAAACAAGCCAATTTCCTAGTAACAAAACATCACTTAGTTGTCAAACTTAATCATCGTAATCTCTTCTAAGCTGTTCGTAATCAAAAACTCTAGGTTTTTTAGATGGTGTTGGAGTCTTTTCTGATGAAGGCTCAGTTAGCTCTGAATTAACAGTTCTCGGTGCTTCATAAACTGGATGTACTTGAGCTTGTTCTGTTTTCTTCCGCTCTTGAACGCTTTTTTTCTTTTGCTTGATGAAAGTGTCACGATCGCGCACCTCTGCCAAAATAGATTTATTACTAATTTCCTTCCCTGCCTTACGCAGTTTACGACTAGCAGCTTTATTATCTTCAAAGGAAAGTTGCTCCGTCTCTAAATCCATTGCATGAGCAGCAGCAAGAAACTCCTCTTTTCCCGTTGTCCCCAAGAGATATACCCAAACAGTTGTAATGTCTCTAGGGTCAAATCTGAGAATAACGCTTTCGCCAGCATAAGCTGCCAAACTATCACCTCGATACATGAGATTTTCAAAACTTAAATACCCACCTTTGTAGATAGTGCGGCGAGTTTTTTTCATCAAACAAATATCTAATTCCCGTTCCTCAACTAAACTTGGTAGAGCAGGCAATCCTGCTTCCCACCGTTCAAAGCGAGTCTGATCTTTAGTTCTAGCATCAAGACGTTGATTGTAATTATCAACAATATATCGCACCAATAACAGATGTAATTCCCGGAGTGTAATACAAGCTTCTGACTCTGCTTTCTCGGAACGTTGTTGAATATTCGAGCCTAAATAACCGTACAATCCTGAGAGAAAATCAGTATTAATTGTGCCAAATCCGCGTTCTTCTATGCCGCCTTCAGGAGGGCGATCGCGTAAATGCAAATCAATTCCCAGTTGCACAGCAATCTGCTTCAAATGTTCCGAACGAAAATCCTTTCCCCCATCTGTAAAAATATTTTCCGGTACGCCATAAGTTCCCCACTCAAAATGGAGTTTGTATTGAGCATCGTATTTCTTAGGTAAAATTGCATGGCGCAAGGCTAAAGCAACTACTTGAGAACTTGGTGCATCAAAGCCTAAATGAATTCCCATAATGCAGCGGGAATAACTATCGGTAATTTTTGTTAACCAAGGACGGCTCAAAACTTCACCAAATCGATCGACCAACATTAGGTCTAATTTTGTATGATCGCATTGCCATACATGGTTGCTATAACGTACATCCAAAGTTTTACCATCACGAGTTTGATGGGAGACTCGTGAACCTCGCCAGCCAATATTCCGTTTTTTCTGTTTCTGCTCTTTTCGCTCAATAATCGGATTGAGGATGCGGTAAACTGTCATGTGGCTGGGACATTTTTCTAACCCCAGTTGTTCGGCTCTTACTTGTACTCTAATTGCTACCTGAGCCGGGGTCATTTTTTTACTACCTTTATTACCTTCGATAAAGGTTTTAATAATAAATTCTTCCCACTCTTTATCAACTCGGTAAGTGCCTTTGTCCGATCGCTCAGTATCAGTAATTGCAGATAGTCCTTCTTCCTGATACTTTTTCACCATTCTCTGAACTGTGCGAACTGTCTTACCCAGTTTTTGTGCTGCTTCTTTTAGTTTTTGCCCGTAAGTTTTGCGATCGCAAGCTGATATCAGACTTTGAATCACCTCCATTTTCAGTTTCGCTTGCTCTGAGAGTTCCGTCACAATGACATTTGTTTCTCTGTCCTGACTCTCTGGAATTTCATCTGAGTCGTCGCTGAGGTCAATTAATTTATGATCAGATGCGATATTGAAAGAAGTAGTTTCATCCATAGACAGCATCTCAGGTAAAAATACCAATTGGGTAGAGGTAGGACGAGGGCGATGTCGCTTAACTTAAAGTTGTCAGCAAATCGCTTGAGCTTCGTTAACCTAGCTCATAAGTACAAATTTACTAATGATTATAAACACTTTTTCTAAAAAAGTGACATTAATTTGTTAAGTTGTCGATTGCTACATTATTTGTCCGCAAGGATATGACGTTTTAGATATGTTTAATCTACTTTTGAAGTAAATGATGTCATTTATTTGTCGCTGACGATATTAGCGCCTGTTTGAAGTATGCTGCATTCTTAGCTAATGAAGAAATTCGTCCATTTGCAGGGAGTAATCTGTGAAACTTTTGGCAGACACGGGTGTTTCTATGACGAATGTAAAATTAACGCCAATAACCCACCAAAACGAAAGGTGCCCAATAATAAGGACTTTTATACTGCTCTGACTGCAAAAGACTTAATTGGGCGCTTCTTAATGCCTCTGATTTAGTAATCTTTTCCTTAGCTAATTCTTGGTAAAATCTCACCATTAATTTAGCTGTTGATTCATCGTTGACTCTCCATAAAGTTGCTACAGTACTGCGTGCTCCCGCTCTCACTGCTACCCCAGCTAATCCTAAAGCAGCTCGATTATCTCCATCTGCGGTTTCACAAGCACTAAAAACCAGTAATTCAATTGGGCGGGAATCTTCTTGTTTTCTGCGACGCAACAAATTGTCTAATTCTTTAACGTTAATTTCTTCATTCCAAGTCAGAATAAAAGTCTTTTCTGCTTGGGAACTAAATTGACCGTGTGTGGCAATATGTACAACGGAAAAAGGAACTGAATTAAGTGCTTGTTGCAGATTATTGTTGGTAAATTGCTGATTTAAAAGCTCCTGAGTAGACAATATAGACCGAATTTGTTCCAACTCCACTTTGACGTTAGGAAGGAAAGGAAACTCTGGAAACTTTTTTTGATCTACTTCCGATAAACCAGCCGTTAAAACTCTCAACTGTTCCCGTTTGAGAAGTTGCGATGGGAATAACTGTAGTCCTGGGGTGAGAGCAATGCTGTACTTTTCTAGTAAATATTTCTCTCCGTCGTGCAAAGCAGCCATTGGAATATTTCGTAATAAACCATCGGGAACAAATACCAAAGTTTTCACCTTTTTTTGCGTTAAATCTGCTTCGATCGGTCGAATAATCCAGTTATAAACTTGTTGAGAAAGCTGCAAAACCTTGTCTTTATCTGCGGCTGGTCTTCCGATATCTTGTTGCAGGTCATTGAGAACGCTTTCGAGTTCTTGCTGAGTTTTTTGCGTAGTATAAAGGCTCAAATCAGATTGGGGTAATGCTAAAATTACAGCTAATCTGTCTTTTAAAATAATCGGATAAACTACGGCGGCGGTGGGATCTACTTGGTCTATTTGTACAGGTTTAACATTTAAGCAAGCTTCCCGAAAGAAATTGTCTAATTCTGCTAATTGGAGAGATTCAATGACAAAACGCGCTTGTCGTAAATTGTCTTGACTTGGCTCCTTTTCTGTGGTTAATAAATCAACTAATTCTCGATAAACAGGTTCAACACTTTCGCGAAATGAAAACTGCACGTCTGGATTATCGGGATTGATCGCAACTAAATCTTTACGTAGGGATTTGAGAGTTTCAACTGCTACCGAATAGGAGGATATTGCACTTTGATTATCCCCTCGATCTTTAAGCAGTCTTCCTAATTGCCATTGCCAGCGATAAGCGATATCTGAAGCATTAATTGCTTGAGCTAAACTCAGTGCTTGTTGAGTGAGATTTTGCGCTTCTTTAAATTGTCCAGTTAATTCATATAGTCTGCCCAAATTTCCCAATGCGTAAGATTCTGCTGACGAATCTTTAAGGCTTTTTGCTTCTAGAACTGCTTTGGCTAAAATTTGAACAATTTCGCTTTGATTGGAGAAGGAAACATTTTTCTTTGGTTCATTCTCTAGCTTTAACAAAGTTTGAGCTAGGTTAATTTGAAGGTAGACTAACTTACGGCTAGCTGGTAATTCATTGAGTTTTATTTGCGATAATAAAGCTTGAGCTTCGCTAAATTGCTGGGTATCTGCTAGCAAGCTTAGCTGATTGATTTGTGCTTGCAGTCGGTTAATTGGAAAATTGGATGTTTGGGCGGCTTTTTGATATGCTTCTAGAGCATTTTTGATTTCAATTTTTGCGGTTGACTCATCTCTTAAATCTTCAGCTTTTTTGGCTAAGGTTCTGGCAGTGTTGGCTAAACTAAAGGAGGCGGCGCTGACACTTGACGGTACTCCCAAATCTTGGGCTATAGTCAAACTTTGCTGCAACAATCTCCGGGATTCTTTCAATTCACCAATTGCTTGCAAAGCGTTACCTAAACTCAGCAAAGCTGTAGCTTTAATTAGAGAGTTTGGTTGAGATTGTAAGGAGGTTTTTACTTGTTCTAAATTTTCCCGGGCGCGACGGTAGAATCCTAAAGATTGTAATGCTTGGGCTTGGTTTATTTGGCTGCCAATAGTTCCTTCAGTGTCGCCAATTTGGGAATAGGTAGCAGCAGCTTTTTCCCAAGTTTTAAAAGCTTGGTCTTCTTGTCCCAAACTTAATTGCAAATGCCCTTGGGCGTTCAATGCTTGAGCTAGAATTTGTTGGTCAGTTTTATTTTTACTCCTGTTGGGAATTAGGGAGAGACTGGATAAGATAGCGTTTTCTGCTTCTTTCCATTGACCAAGTTGTTGATAAGCTAAGGATAAATAACTCAATCCTAAAGCTTCACCTTGTTTATTCCCAGAAGCATTAAAAACCGAAACAGCTTGTTGCCAAACTGTCACTGCTTGGGAGAATTGTTCCCCTTGGAAAAACTGCTTACCTTCTCTTAATAATTGTTGTGGGTTGTTAATAGGTGATTCGGAGAGTTTTAAGTCTTGATTTTTTAATTGAAAAACTCTCTCCACTATCTCCCCTCCCCGTGCGACGGGGAGGGGTTGGGGGTGGGGTTGCTTGCCAATTTCGGAAGAGGCAAGGGAAACTCCGGCACTGAAAAAGGCGGCTAAAA
>NZ_JADEWG010000061.1 GCF_015207735.1 [Phormidium] sp. LEGE 05292 | reverse complement strand
ACTATACTTTTTTCTAGGTTCGGGCGCGTCTTGAGTGCTTCACTTTCGCTCGGCTTCCTCTCGACCGCTTTACTAATCTATCAACCCTAATACGCTTTGTCAAGCTTTTCGGCAAAAAAAATTTTGGAAAAGTTCTGAAGCTTTAATTGACAAGGGTTTCGGGGTAAAGTCTACCCCCCATTTTGCTAAGGCATTAAGCTGGAACCTGAATTTTTTGATTACCTGCTAGGCCAAAAGCATTATGAATTGTCTGTAAAGCGATCGCTCCTTGGTCTTGGGCAACTACGCAACTGAGTTTAATTTCTGAGGTGGCAATCATTTGGATGTTGATTTGGTTTTTGGCTAAGGCTTCAAACATTTGGGCGGCGACTCCGGGCTGTCCTTCCATACCTGTACCTACGGCGCTGACTTTGGCGATCGCATAATCCACCACAATCTCCCCGCAGCCCCATTCTGTCACTACTTCTTGTAAAGTAGCTTTGGCAGTTTCGGCATCACCTTGGGCAACGGTGAAGGCAATATCTCGGCGGGGAAGTCCGTCTATAATTCGACAGCGTTGGGATTGGATAATCATATCCACACTGATGTTTTTGCTGGCGAGTTGCTTAAATAGGCGTGCTGCCATGCCTGGACGATCGGGAATGTGTCGAATAGCAATGCGGGCTTGGTTAAGATCTAAAGCAACTCCTCGCACTGGTGGTAACGGGTGTTCGATGGTATTCTCTTGTGTGACTACTTTTCTATTGATCCATGCTGGAGAAGTGTTTACATCAAAGGTTTTGCAGAGAGCAGAGATTGCCCGATCGCATTGTCCCGCTTCGACTACACAACTCACTTTCACCTCTGATGTAGAAATCATCAGAATGTTGATTTCTGCTTCTGCTAAGGTGGCGAACATTTCGGCTGCAATTCCAGGTCTTCCGATCATGCCTGCACCAGCTATACTGACTTTGGCGATTTGATCGTCTACCATGACTTCTGCTTCATCTGGGGCAGGGCTAGGATGAGAGCGTAAGACAGGCGCGATCGCAGCTGCTACTGCTTCAGCTTTTTTCACCACATTCTTGCTGACGGTGAAAGCAATATCGTTGCTATTACCTTCGTGAATCGATTGAATAATTAAGTCAACATCTAAATCTTGGTGGGCTATTTCGCCAAACAACCGTGCTGCTACCCCTGGACGATCGGGTACGCGCAACAACCCGACTTTTGCTTGATCGGTGTCAAACTCTACTGCATCGACAGCTTTTACCAGTTCCAAACCTTCTAAAGAGCGGGCTTGGTATGCTGGAGAAACTACCTTTGTACCTGGCTCATCTGTCCAACTCGATCGCACTATTAAAGGTACGCCATAATTCCGAGCAATTTCTACCGCACGGGGATGCAAAACTTTTGCGCCCAAGCTAGCTAACTCCAACATCTCATCAGAGGTAATTTCTGTCATTAGCTGTGCATCGGGTACTAAGCGGGGATCTGCTGTCAAAATGCCGGGAACATCTGTGTAAATCTCGCAAAAGTCAGCCCGCAAAGCTGCTGCTAAGGCAACGGCAGAAGTATCCGATCCTCCACGTCCCAAGGTGGTAATTTCCAATTCTGCCACACTGGTAATGCCTTGGAATCCAGCCACTACTACTACTTTACCTTCTTCTAAATGCCGCGAAAGTCTTTCGGTTTCAATCCGCAAAATTCTGGCACGGGTATGATGTGCTTCAGTGACTATTCCTACTTGGGCACCTGTGAGCGAGATTGCTGATTGTCCCATCTCCTGCAATGCCATACTGAGTAGGGCAATGGAGACTTGCTCGCCAGTAGAAAGGAGCATATCCATTTCCCGACGACTAGGGTTAGTGGAAATTTCATTAGCTAGCTTAACTAAACCATCGGTGGTTTTTCCCATTGCTGAAACTACTACCACCACCGAATTACCAGCTTTAGATGTATCTATAACTCGTTGGGCTACTGCTTTGATGCGTTCTACTGAGCCAACTGAGGTGCCGCCGTACTTCTGAACAATTAGAGCCATGACCGATTTTCCCCTTGAGCCTCTTGTTAATTTTGACCCGTTGAAGCTGCTATGCTGTAAGGGATTTTTAGAGGCGTTACATTATTTAATGAACTTTTTGAATTTATCAGAATTTGGTAGGAGTTTGAGTTAAAGTTTACACACCTTTAATTACTATATACAGTCTGGGCGTTATGTAGCGTAAGTAGCAAATTAGTTAGTTATTTAGGTTATCTAATAAATTTATCGGTCAAATAATCTATTTACTAAATGGAAGTAGTTTTAGTTTATTGAGACAATGCCGTTTTAATCTTTTGCTTGACTCAATGTTTCCAAAAATTCCTGTACAACTCGATCGGCTTCGGCGCTGCATTTGGTAGCATTGGAATATTTAATGATAGAAATGCCGTGAGTTTGGAAAATGCGATCGCGATAGCGTCGCCTAGCGATATCGCACTTCCGAAAAGTTGCTTCATTTGGCTGGAATGAGGAGCGATCGGTCTCTAAAATTTCCGATTTTCCTGAGCAAAAACTCAGAAAATCAACTCATTTGGTATTTCTTGTTGTCAGATTTCAGTTTGTTATTTGATAGTGACTAAATTAATTCTACAAAATAGCTGTTTCGGAAATTTTGCCTGTTAGTAAGTAAGTTTTCATATCTCCTCTACCTTTGACATGGATAATTCCCCGTTCGGAAAAAATGTAATGATTCTTGAGTAATTCGTAAGTTTCACTGGTAACTTGGATGCTGCCTGGTATGCCGTGAGATTCCATGCGACTGGCAATGTTTACTGTATCTCCCCACAAATCATAAATGAATTTTTTCAAACCAATTACTCCGGCAACTACTGGGCCAGTATTAATGCCAATTCTAATTTGAAAATTTTGATTATTTTCTGTATTAAATTTGGCTAATTCTTGCTGCATATCTAAAGCCATATCTGCGATCGCAAGTGCATGATCTTGCCGAGGCATTGGTAAACCAGAGACTACCATGTAAGCATCACCAATAGTTTTGATTTTTTCTAAATCATGTTTTTCGGCTAATTGGTCAAACAGTGAGAAAATTTGATTGAGTAATTCCACCATTTCTGTTGGGGGAATTCTTGTTGATAACTCAGTAAAACCGACAATATCAGCAAATAAAACGGAAGCTTCACTAAAATGTTCGGCTAAAGTTCCACTAGATTGTTTCAGACGGTATGCGATCGACTGGGGTAAAATATTTAGTAATAAACGTTCCGATTGTTCCTGTTCAATTGCTAATTGTTGATAAGCTACTTCCATTTGCCAACGCGATCTAAACTCGGAACGCTGCAAACGTTCGTATAAATAAACTGACAAATCGCAAACAAAGCAAATCCAAAACAAATACAAAGCTAATAAGGATGGTGTCATCCAAGGAGCAGGCATTGTAGCAGTTTTACCTAATAAAAACTGAATGCCAATATAGTAACTAAAAACTCCCAACTGTGTTATTAAGTGTAAGTACCAACACACAGGAATTAAGGTGGCCATGCCAAAAAAAGCTAATGGCCATCCTAAAATATCGGCTTCGATTTTACTTGCAAAAACTGTTTTTATTATTGGTGGAATTAAGGTAACAGACCAAGCAAAAGCGAGAAAGATTAGGCTAGGATAACGCCGACCGAATTTAGTTTTTAGTAAGAGTAAACAAGTTAATAAGCTTAATTCCTCAGTGATATAAGTTGCCAGGACTAAAAATTGGAAAATTTCAGGATTGAAGAAAAAATTTCTGATTTCTAAGGCGATAAAAGTCAGCAGTCCGATTAAAGCAATCTGTAAATTTAACAGCAACCGCTTGCGGAGAAACTCTCGTTGCCATCTTTGGTAATCAGCTGCTTCTACCTGAGTCTGTGCTTGGTGTCCCAGCAGATTTTGGATTAGAGAAACCAATTGATTTGGATTTAATAATTGCCACATTCTCATGCTAAACCCAAGTTGAAGCTAAATTTAAGACCATCATAGGCTATGGGTTGAGGTAGCAGGGAACAGGGAACAGGTAGAAAAAGAGTTCACCGTCTAGGTTTCAACATAAAGGCAAATATCTGGCTGGATTTTTCAGCAATGTGACAATTGGCAAATTGTCTACTTCGAGGTGCGATCGCCCAAGTCAGCAAGAAGCCATTACTCTTTCTATACAGTGCTACAATTGTCGCTATTTGTGGAAACTATACAAAGAATCAGGCAAACTTACTCTTCAGTCACATTAAAGAGTGACACATGATACCAAAAAAAAGCCAACGAAATCTTCTATTTTAAAATTAAAGACGAGCAATAAAGAGAATAATTACAAATGCAAACAGATATCAATTTACCAATGGCGGGTGTAGTCAACGATATAGAAGCTTTGATTACAGAAATGGATAAAAATCCTCAAATGTCTTCTTGGGTGATTAGATTAGTACTGAAAACAATTAAAGAAAAAGCTCGTAAAATGGCGTTAGATAACTCGGCTAACCTTTCTAATTTTAATCAAACACCTCATTTTGATATTTTGACTAATTCCTCAGCAATTACTCCGGTCAAAATCACAAATTTAAGATAGATTTAATCCTAATTAATCCATTAAGAATTAGATTTATTTTTGGGTGCTTTAGGATCAAACTGAGACTTGACTTCATCTAATTCAATATCAATCTGACTTTTTGATGTTCCTGTTCCTAAAAATTGCGATCGCAGTTCTTCCAATTCTCGATCGACTTGGCTTTTGACAGCTTTATTTGTTGCGTTGGCAGAAGGTGTAGGTGGAGGAGTTTTTACCGGAGGTTGACTGGGTGTTACTGAAGTTGGCGAGTTTAAATCTTTGAGAACTTCAGCGGCTGATTGATAACGTTTATTGATAGCATTTTCTAGCATTTTATCTAAAATATTAGAGAGTGCATTGCTCACTGGATGTTGTAAAAATTGTTGCCAAATCCAAGCATCTTCTTCCAAATTATATAAGTCAAAAGGTGACATTTTGGTTAACAAATGAATGCAAGTCACGCCTAAACTATAAATATCACTAGAAAAAACTGCTTTACCACGAGACTGTTCTGGTGCCACATATTCGGGGCTACCAATACTAGTTCCGGTTTGTTGTAAAGCAGTACCAGCAGTAGTTTTAGCAGCACCAAAATCTACTAAAAATAACTTGTTGTCGCTAGTTCTTTTAATAATATTGTCTGGCTTAATATCACGGTGAATTACTTGGCGACTATGAACAAATTGCAAGATAGGTAATAAATCATTTAACAATTGACGAGTTTGAGTTTCGTTAAAAGCACCTTTCTGAGCTAATTCTTGGGATAAAGTTTGCCCATCAATGAATTGTTGAATTAAATATTGACGGTTATCTTGAGTAAAGTATGCTAGTAATTCTGGAATTTGCGGATGTTTACCTAATTCATCTAATTGTACTGCTTCTTGATTAAATAATTCTGCTGCTTTTTGGGCGTTATTTGTACCTTGGGCTAAAGGAAAAAATTGTTTAATTACGCAACGAGGTTTAGATGGTTTATCTTCATCTATTGCTAAAAAGGTTCTGCCAAAACCTCCTTGACCAATAGGTTTTATTGCCCGATAACGTTCTCTTAGCAAGAGTTTTGCGCCACAGGTAACACAAAAGTTTGTAGTTCCAGGATTTTGCGGATTTGGGCAATTAGGATTGAGGCAGTAACTCATAATATTTTACCAATTAATTGGCTATAACGGTAATATTAACTTATCCAGGCTACCAGTAGCAATAACTGTTTTATTGAAACTAATAATTTTCATGTTTTTCTGATTTAATTAGGATTTCCTGCTAATAAATAACGTAATCCCCATTGTCCATTAAACCGAGCAAAACTAATACGATAATCTCTGTTTTGATAATAAACAAACTGATTTTGTACCCAACCTTTTTTACCATTTTTTAGAATCACTGGAGTCCATCCATCAAATTGGTTAACTAATTCTCGTTCTGCTTCTGATAAGTTCTGGTAAGTTTCTGAATCAAATTGGACTAATTCTTTAGAAAGTAATCCAATTATGGGTGAATTAGTTTTAGCTTCAGCACGAATGTTAACTTTATCGGAAATAATTGCTACTTGATTTTGCCAGTCAGAGTCATAAATTGATTTACCGAAAGTTTTGGGACAAACCCAAATTTCATTTTCGGTTTCTTGCTTAGTTACTCTGGTAGTAACTTCTAATGTACAACCTGTACTAACAGCTTTTTCAATTTGTTGCCAAAAGGGAGAGTTTTTATCTTCTATATTAGCGTTTTCTAAAGTTAAAGATTTTCCAAAATTTGATTGAGTTTGTGAAGTTACCAGGGCGCGAATAAATGTTTCATCACGGCGCTTTACTGCACTTAAAAAAGATTGCCGAAATTGAGTAAAATCTATTTTGCTAGATAGAGGATTATTTGATGCTAATGTAGTTTTATTGTGCTGATAGTTGGCTATTTTTTGCAAGTTTAAATCTTTAGAAAAGGAGTTATTTTCCCATGATTGTGGGGAGACAATTTGAGCATTTAAGGCAGATTGTCTACCATTTAAATAGGTGATAGTTGCTAAAGTAGAACCTGCGATCGCGCCAAGGACTATCATAATAAACATCAAAATGTGTGGAAATCTCATACCTATTCCTCTACAAGTAAATCATTTGGGAACAGTAGCAGCCCTGACTGATACTATTTTAAGTTTAAAAGGGTTAATTTAGTAGGGTGCGTCAAAACCTTAAAATGTAGAGACGTTGTATACGTCTCTACAAACCTAAAATTGTAGTGTCTGATGCGCCCTAAAACATGGATTTTACATAAATTAAGTTGGGAACCTAATCATTAGTTGTAGTAACTTGGCGCGTTACCAGCTTTCCACTTAATATTACAACCAACACTGGGTTTTTGCTCTTGACTCACAGGTTGATTATTTAATACTGCATCCACAGCGGCGCGTAAATCTTTACCTGTCACAGGAATACCGTTGCTAGGACGACTATCATCCAATTGACCGCGATAAACTAATTGCCTATTACGATCGAAGAGGAAAAAGTCAGGCGTACAAGCGGCAGTGTATGCTTTAGCAACTTCCTGGGTTTCATCATAACATAAAGGAAAGGTAAGCCCAAGTTCTAAAGCCATTTCTTTAAGTTTTTCCGGTGCATCATCAGGGTAATTATTGGCATCATTAGCACTGATAGCAACTATTCCCAAATTCTGATTTGTGTAATCTTTGCCTAATTGTGCTAATTCATCTTTAATATGTTTGACGAAGGGACAATGGCGACAAATAAACATTACTAATAATGCTTTTTTGTCAGCAAATTTAGCAAGGGAAAATTTTTCATTAGATACTACATCTTGTAGTAGAAAATCAGGTGCTTTGGTATCCAATGCCAACATAGTTGAAGGTGTCAATGCCATAATGACTGTTGCCTTTAGTAAAAATGTTTATTATTAAGATATCAGATCGTCTGATTTTTTCTTGTTACGTTGACGTTTCATCTGCCAACTAATGCCAAAAGCGGCAAAACTTAATAAGCTAAAAGTAGAAATAGGTTCGGGAACAGATTTAGGAGTAGGTGTTAGCAAAAAGTTGCGCTGTTGACCATTGAGATAACCGCTGCCAATAATTTGTCGTTTGTTATTAATTTTTAAGGCAGAAGTTAGTTGCCAACCTAAATCAGTGTCAAAAGTTTTATACCCACTGCTGAGTTACTAACAATGTGAGAACTTAGCGTGAGTTGATTTAGTTAAAAAATAGCGATCGCAACCGATTTATCAACCTATCTTAAGGTAGGTAAATGAAAAGAAATAGGATTATCCGTATAATCCAGTAAAAACGGTAACGCAATTAAGTTTCACATTACCAGCTAAAGAACTGCAACATTGAATAATTACACTGTTGCTTAACTGAGTTAATCTGGATGAGATAAGTTAAAATCTAACCACCCAACTTGAAAGTTAGGTATGATGCCGATTTATTGCTCTAAGGGACACGAAAACACTAATACTAATCTGTATTGTCAACAGTGTGGGGAGAAACTGGATCAACCTGTTGCTAAAGGTGTTTATCCAGGGTTGTTGCTGGGCGATCGCTATCGGATCATCCGCCAACTGGGACAAGGTGGGTTTGGGCGGAGTTATTTGGCGGAAGACTCTAACCGCTTCAATGAACCCTGTGTTTTGAAAGAGTTCGCCCCCCAAGTTCAGGGTACTTACGCATTACAAAAGGCTGTAGAATTATTTGAACGAGAAGCAGGCATTCTCTACAAATTACAACATTCTCAAATTCCCAAGTTTCGGGAATTATTTCGGGCAAAAATTCAAGATGAAGGACATTTATTTTTAGTTCAAGATTATATTGAAGGGCAAACTTATCGCGCTTTATTAGATGCGCGGAAACGCCAAGGACAAAAATTTACTGAAGCAGAAGTTAAGCAAATAATGTTGCAACTTTTGCCAGTTTTGGAATATATTCACGGTTTGGGAGTAATTCACCGCGATATTTCTCCTGATAATATCATTTTCAGAAATTCTGATAATTTGCCCGTATTAATTGATTTTGGTGGGGTGAAAGAAGTAGCGGCAAATGCTGAATCTCAGTTTACTCAAGCTGCGCCAAATGCTGCGCCTTCTTATGCTACTCGATTAGGGAAAATTGGTTATGCACCACATGAACAAATGCAGGTTGGAGTAGTTTATCCGCACAGTGATTTATATGCTTTGGCGGCAACTGTTTTAGTGTTATTAACTGGTAAAGAACCACAACAATTAATCGATCCGCATACTATGACTTGGAACTGGCGACAAGAAGTAAATCTTAGTCCCAGTTTTGGTATGACTTTAGATAAAATGTTAGCTTATCGACCGGGCGATCGCTATCAAACCGCCCGTGAAGTTTCGCAAATTTTGGGAGGTAATATAAACACTTCTGTTCCTGTTACCCAAACACCAAATTCTGCGACAATTCAAGGTACAATAGCAGTTTCTCCAGCAGCAACTAAAGCAGCAACAACTCAGCCTCCTAGTAGGAATCAAACTAGTAGCAGTTCCAGAGGTGGGTTTGGTAAAATTTTGGCTAGTGGTTTAGTGATTGCGATCGCCACAGGCATTGGTTTAGCAATTAGTAATAGTAACTTATTTAAGCAAACTAGAAAACCACCTCGTCCACCAGTAGAACAACCAACGCAAACAACAGCACCTCAACCGCCGGACTCGAAACTTTCCCCACAAGAACAAGCGAGAAAAAATGGGTTACGCGATCGCCGTCAGGCTTTAGGTATTGATTACAATTTCTTTTTAAATTTAGTAAATGAGACATTTTGGCAAAGAAACCCCAGTCTTAGAGGAAAAGTTTTAAGTGATGAACCAAAAGACGAACAATTAAGGACGCAGTGGGATAAAATTGCTTCGGAATGGTTGGATAAACTAATATTTTTGGGTGGCGAATCTCGGCGGCGTTTGGGAAGTTACACGGTAAACGATCGCTTGCAATGGAAAGCAGAAGTAAATAATAAAAACCTGAGTAGTCGCGCCCTTTATGACATTGTAGATGGCGAATTTTTCTCCAAATTTCCTGAACAACAAGGGAAGAATTTTATTGATAAACCCATTGGGCAAATTTGGCAAGGAATAGCTTTTGATAAAGTAAACGCGATTAAAGATGGTAAAGCTTTGCAGAGAATTGTATTTCCGGAAGGAGAGATAGGCGATCGCGTTAGTGGTACACTCAAACCTGGAGAAGGGAAAGCTTACATCGCTGGACTTGCTGCTGGACAAATTATGAATGTAAAACTGCAAGCAGATAGCAAAGTTTTATTTTCAGTTTATCCGCCAACTAGCGATCGACCAGCATTATTAGAAGATACTAGCAAACGCACTTGGTCAGGTACACTTTCCCAAGGTGGTTTTTATGAATTTGTTGTAGTTTCTCAAGCAGCAAAACCTGTTGATTATCAAATTACTTTAACTGCGGAAACTCCTGCACCATCACCCGAAGCAACACCAATTTCTACACCAACTTCTACTCCTACACCAACAGAAAAACCAACAACAGAATCCACACCAACAGCAGAACCAACACCAGCAACAGAACCTACAAATACACCAACAGCAGAACCAACACCAACAGAAACTACTCCATCGCTTCCTAGCGAAACACCTGCAACTAATCAGCAAGGAAATCTTTAGGTGTTGATAACTACTGAAATCCAGCTAAATACCAGTTTTATCAGAAAAGACTTGTGAATAACTCAACTATTAACGTATAATACGCGGAAGAAGAAATATAACCAATATTCAGGTGAAACATCCTAGCATATTGACATTTTTAAGCGATCGTTCCGCTTAAAAATGTCAATATGCTTCATAATACCCCAGCCAATCATTGTCGGTAATTCTTTCAAATAAAAACAACAACAACTAGGAGTACTTATGCGTTTTCGTTCTATGTCAGTTTTGATTGGCATTGCTGCTTTGAGTACCGGAATATTACCTGTAACAATTATTAGTGCTACACCTAAACCTCATTCTGCAATCCTGGCTCAAAGTGTTCCAGTGGGAAACGTAGGCAAAATTAATCCCGCTCAACCAATAAAAATGACTGTAGTCAATAGTACCTCCATTCCTTTGTTTGCAGGAATTTCAGGTGGTACAAGAGTCGAACTTGCTCCCCAGAACAAAAACACATTTATTTTTGATTCAACACCGATCAATGTTTTTGTGTATCCGGCTGAAGGTAGCGCAAGTTTGAAGTACAAAACAACCACTGAAGGCAATACCGTAAACATTCAGGTTACTCAAGTTGGTGGAGTTACCCCTGGTGATGGCGCAATTAATATCAGACCCTCCGGTGCAATTTATGTCTTCTAATACATGAACCATTTGATATTAGTGGCAATCATTGATAAATTAAATTAAGGTTTGAAATTGAAAAGACCTTAATTTAGGCATAAACTGTCCAATTTACCATGTTAATTTGAAACATCAATTAGAGGTAAAAGAAAAATCATGGCAACACTAACTGTTTGGAAATTTAAGACCGCAGATGGTGCAGATAATGCTTTGAAAAAACTGCAAGACCTACAAAAGGAGCAGTTAATTGAAGTATTAGATGCTGCGATCGTTTATTGGCCTACAGGACGCAAACGCCCTAAAACCTATCAAGCAATGGATACCGTAAGCGCAGGTTTGTTGGGTGGTGCATTCTGGGGTATGTTGTTTGGTTTAATCTTTTTCATCCCATTTTTAGGCTTGGCAGTAGGGGCAGCCGCCGGAGCACTTTCAGGTCATTTTACTGACTATGGCATCAATGATGACTTTATTAAAGAAGTTCAAAGCAAAGTTACCGAAGGAACATCTGCTCTGTTTTTACTGACAGGTAAAGTGACGCTAGACAAGGTGGAAGCAGCTTTTTCAGATGAAGAAAAAGGCGAACTGATTCAATCCAACCTGACACATGAACAAGAAGCTAAATTGCGTGAAGATTTTGGGGCAGAACATAGTTCAGAGCCAACTGCATAGTTAAATCTGTCAGCAACTAGAAGTCTCAATTTTTCAAATTAAGTTTATTGACTCAAAAAAAGTAAGGGATGGTACACCATCCCCTTACTTTTTTTGAAATGATTTTTAGAGAAGCTTGAGCAATAATTTATTAAGCTTCATCTAAAGCCACAATTCCGGGAAGTTCCTTACCTTCTAACAATTCCAAACTAGCGCCACCACCAGTGGAAATGTGACTCATTTGATCTGCTACACCAACTTTTTCTACAGCAGCTACGGAGTCACCACCACCGATAATGGTAACAGCATCTTTCTTGTTTGCTAGAGTATGAGCGATCGCTTCCGTACCCACAGCGAACTTATCAAACTCAAACACACCCATTGGACCATTCCAAATCACAGTCTTGCAATCTGCAAGGGCTTCTTGGAACATTTTCACAGATTCCGGGCCAATATCCAAACCCATCCAACCATCAGGAATGTTTTCAATGCTAACAGTTTGAGAATCAGCATCTTTATCGAATTTGTCAGCAACTACCACATCAGTTGGTAACAGTAATTCTACGCCCTTTTCTTTAGCTTTAGCTTCCAAAGATTTCGCTAATTCTAGCTTATCTTCTTCCACTAAAGACTTACCCACGTTTAAACCGCGAGCTTTGTAGAAAGTGAAAATCATGCCCCCGCCGATAAACAGCTTGTCGCATTTTTCCAGCAAGGTTTCAATTACGCCAATTTTGCTAGAAACTTTAGAACCACCGATAATTGCTGCTAAAGGACGCTGAGGATTTTCGATCGCATTTTGCAGATACTCCAATTCCTTTTGAATCAAAAATCCTGCAACTGAAGGACTCAGATATTTGGTAACACCCTCAGTAGAAGCATGGGCGCGGTGGGCAGTACCAAAAGCATCGTTAACATATAAATCTGCATTAGCAGCCAGCTGCTTGGCAAATTCGGGATCGTTCTTTTCCTCTTCCTTGTGGAAGCGGACATTTTCTAGCAACAAAACTTGACCATTTTGCAGCGCCGCAACAGCAGATGCAACCTCTTCACCAATGCAATCACTAGGCTTTTCCACTGTTTGTCCCAACAATTCTGACAAACGTTTGGCAACGGGAGTCAGACGAGCTTTTTCATCTACTCCTTTCGGACGGCCAAAGTGACTGGACAGGATGACCTTGGCTCCATTATCTGTCAAATACTTAATAGTTGGTAAAGCAGCCCGGATGCGGGTGTCATCGGTGATGTTACCTGCATCATCTACAGGAACGTTGAAATCAGCCCTTACCAGGACTCTTTTACCAGATAAATCTGAGGACGTGAGATCTGCTACAGTTTTCTTGGACACCGAAATAACCTCCTAAATGCTTTTTTTACGAAATCAGCGTGCCAATCATTTGGTCGTCCGTTTTGTCTACGCAGTCCACATTTTACCGGAGTGAGGGATCGCGAGGTACGTTAAATGTTTAAGACAGTTTTATTCCCAGTGGATCAAAGTCGAGAAGCCCGCGAAGCGGCTGATTTAGTTGTGAATATCGTGCAAAAGTACGGTAGTCGTCTCGTTTTGCTATCCGTAGTAGAACCATCTGAGGGAGAGTCAGCTAATTCAGATGCGATGGCTTCACCCGAAGCGGTGGCAAAATTATTGAAAACTGCTCAAACTCTGTTTACCGATCAAGGAATTCCTGCTGATGTCATGGAACGTGAAGGCAAAGCAGCTTTTATGATCTGCGATGTAGCTGACGAAATTGACGCAGATTTGATCGTTATGGGCAGCCGAGGGCTAGGATTAACGGAAGAGGGAAGCGCTGAGAGCGTCACTAATCGCGTAATTAACCTTTCTCCCTGTCCTGTTTTGATTGTTCCTTAAATTGGGGATTGGGGACTAGGGACTGGGGACTAGGGACTAGGGACTCGGAAGAAAGTTTTGAGTTAAGGAAAAGATTGTTGCGTTAATGAACGCCTTTGTCCCCTTGTCCCCAATCCCCAGTCTCTAATCCCCAGTCCCCAATCTCCAGTACCCAGTCCCTAATCCCCAATTCCCAATGACTACCCCTGCAATTCAATGGTATCCCGGACATATTGCCAAGGCAGAAAAGGCACTCAAAGAACAGCTAAAGCTGGTGGATGTGGTGCTGGAAGTTCGGGATGCGCGAATTCCTTTGGCAACTCAACACCCGCAAGTTCCGCAATGGGTGGGAAGTAAGGCGAGGGTGTTGGTACTCAATCGAATGGATATGATTCCTTCTCAAGTGCGCCAACTTTGGGAAAGTTGGTTTGAGTCGCAGGGGGAAACTCCTTATTTTACTGATGCTCAACATGGTAAGGGGATACAAGCTGTGACAGAAGCGGCGCAAGCAGCGGGGGTGGAGATGAATCGGAGGAGGCGCGATCGCGGAATGCTTCCCCGTCCAGTTCGCGCCGTAGTCATTGGTTTCCCTAATGTAGGAAAATCCGCTTTAATCAATCGGTTGTTGAATAAAAGAGTAGTAGAAAGTGCCCGTCGTCCGGGAGTAACTAAACAGTTACGTTGGGTAAGAATTTCTAACGAAATTGAATTATTAGATGCACCTGGAGTAATTCCAGGTAAGTTAAACGATCAGGAAGCAGCAATTAAATTAGCGATTTGTGAAGATATTGGGGAGGCATCTTATGATAATCAAAGAGTTGCCGCTGAATTAGTCGAGTTGTTGAATTATTTAGGAGATGTTGCCGGGAATTTTTTACCGGGTTCTCCTTTGCAATCTCGTTACGGTTTAGATGCTAAAGAATGTACAGGTGAAGATTACTTAGTAAATTTAGCAAAAGAACGTAATCAAGGGGATGTAGAACGAACAGCACGGCAACTTTTGAATGATTTTCGCAAAGGTTTAATGGGTGCGATTCCTTTGGAATTACCCCCGATTTAAATAAGTTTGTACTTTCACAATCAGGTTAATTAAGAGGGTATAAACCTAATGAAAACCCATGAATATTACCCTCAAATTAATAGACGTAGTTTAATGAAATTAGCAGGAATTGGAGGACAAGTAGTATATTAAGATTTGCGATCGCTCTTGCTAAGATAGTTTTTAAGCAAAAATACTGGTAAATCTTTCCAAGTTCTTGACATTTCATCTGTAAAGTTAGTTTACTTTGTACCACTTCCCACTCAGGTTATACCGTTAGGGAAATAGGAACGGAACTCCCTTTAACAGGCGGTTTCGGAGGTGTCTTGCGTCTCGATCGTGCTGAATATGGGATAGCTTCGTAATTTTTTAGGCGATCGAGAATTTCTTCGGGTTGTAATTCTATCGATATAAGGAAAACTCTGAGATGGATTCGAGCTTAATCTTATCCAACATACTAAATCCGCCTGTTTTGTTTTTCTTTTTGGGTATGTTGGCTGTTTTCTTAAAATCTGATTTAGAGATTCCCCAACCTCTGCCAAAACTCTTCTCTCTTTATTTGTTATTAGCGATCGGGTTTAAGGGCGGATATGAAATTAATCAAAGTGGGATTAATTCTGAAATTGCACTCACACTGATAGCATCTATAGTGATGGCTTGTGGGGTTCCCATTTACTCATTCTTTATCCTAAGAACTAAGCTTGATACATACAATGCAGCCGCTATTGCAGCCACTTATGGTTCGATTAGTGCCGTCACTTTTATTACCGCCAGTTCTTTTTTAACACAACTTGGGATTACCTTTGGCGGACACATGGTTGCAGCCTTAGCATTAATGGAATCTCCCGCCATTATTGTGGGATTAATTCTTGTCAGAATGTTCAGCAAAAAAGATACAGACGGAAAATTTGACTGGGGTGAAATTCTGCGAGAAGCTTTTTTAAATAGTTCAGTTTTTCTCTTAGTTGGTAGCCTGATTATCGGCATTTTAACAGGCCAAAAAGGATGGGAAAAATTAGAACCTTTTACCCAAAATATCTTCTATGGGGTACTTTCTTTTTTCTTGCTAGATATGGGATTGGTTGCAGCCAAAAGAATTAAAGACCTAAGTAAAACTGGTTCTTTCTTAATTGCTTTTAGCTTAATTCTTCCTGTATTAAACGCAATTTTAGGAATTTTAATTGGTAAAATGATTGGTATTTCGCAAGGAAATGCCTTGTTATTTGCTGTGTTGTGTGCTAGTGCTTCTTACATTGCAGTTCCCGCTGCCATGAGAATGACAGTTCCCCAAGCAAATCCTAGTTTGTATGTGTCAATGGCTTTAGCAATTACTTTTCCATTTAACATCATTGTGGGAATTCCTTTGTATATGGAAATGATCAAGAGACTGTGGGTGTAATGTAATGGAACGAGTCAAAAAGATCGAAATTGTTACTACTTCGTTGGAGATGCACAAAGTTTTGGAAGTTTTGGATGAAATCGGCATTTCTGGCTATACTGTAATCCGAGAAGTTACTGGCAAAGGTGACAGAGGAATTGCCAGTGATGATTTAGAAGGTGACATTCTTAGTAATAAATACGTCATGTCTATTTGCACTGAAGAACAGCAGCATATATTAGTTGAAGCGATCAGACCTATCCTGAAAAAGTTCGGCGGGGTCTGTATAGTTTCTGATGCCAGCTGGATCATACATTAGACAATTTTGCTTAGAGGAAATTTACTTTAGCATTGCCAGTTTTCAAGCTTAATCATCAATTTATTGAGGGAAATAGACCTACGGTGGTCAATTAAATCTTGATGATTTGTTTTATGAGTCAAAACCGGATAAATTATTGCTGACAACGCTAGTCAAGGTGAATTTATCCGGTTGAAAAAAGTATTGAATATTCCGTTATCTCAGTCGGATATCTCCTTCCGCAGTTGCTACTCTGAGAAAAATGAATGAGTAATCTTTTACTAAGAATTCTTAGCAGGTAGACAAACAATGAAACAACTACCAATTCCTACTTGACTGGTGACAGTAATTTCACCGCCGTGCTTTTTGGCGATCGCTTTGGCTATTGGTAATCCTAAACCACAACCACCTTCCCAATAGGAACGAGATTGATCCGCCCGCCAAAATCTTTCAAACACCTGTTCTAAATGTTCCGGTGCAATTCCTATACCTGTATCTCGAACTTTGACTTCTATATAAGTACCAAAATGATTGGTTTTGATGGTAATTTTACCTCCTTCGGGAGTGTAATGTATGGCATTTTGTACTAAATTAATAAACAAGCGAATCAGCTGAACTGCATCACCTAAAACGTATAAATCATCAGTTAGTTGTCCTAACAAATTAATTTGCTTAGCTGCGGCTTGTGATTGATAAAGTTCGATTAAATTCTGCAAAACTGCTGTTAAATCAAGACGTTCCCAATCATGACTGCGAATATTATCAGTCCGGGCTAAAAACAGTAAGTCTTCTGTTAAGCGAGACATTTGGTTAGTAGCATTTGCGATCGCTTGAAACTTTTCTCCATCTGTCGATCGCATTCCTTTCGGGTATTTTAACGCCACTGCTGCATTACTTTTAATTGCCATTAATGGGCTCCGCAATTCGTGAGACGCATCAGCAGTAAACTGTTGTAGGCGTTGAAAGCTGTGTTCAATTGGCTGCATTGCTTGATTAGTTAAAAACACTCCCCCAACAGCACTTAAAACCAAAGCCATCACAATTCCGCCACCTAAACAAAAATCTAATTTCTGAATAGTTTCATTTAATTCTTTTAGGCTTTGACTCGCTCTAATATATCCTATTAGCTGACCGTTATTAGTACTAATAATCCGTAAAGTTACTCCTTCGATGGCAATTTTATCAGTTTGAAATTGTATTTTTTGGTTTGGATCAACAAGAATTGGTAATTTCAACACTACATTTCCCTGTTGAGCAATCAATTCTCCTTGGGTATCAAACCATTGTAAGGCTTGATTATGAACAGCTAAATCTCTAAGGAAAAATTCATTTTCAAACTTTTTATTGCTCTTTTGAAATTGTCCGTTAGCTGCTACTCCTTCAGCTAAAGCAACTAGTTTTTCTGTCTGCTGTTTAGCTAAAGTGCGAACAAAAACCACCCGTATAGCTATAGCGAATATTATTAGTATTGATGCCAAGACCAACAGATAAGACCACAACAAACGATCGCGAATTTTATTAAACATTTTCAAATGACTCTTTTAATTAAACAAAATTATTAAGTTTTTATTTATTAGAAAGGCGGTAGCCAACACCGTACACAGTAGTAATTAAATCTTCTTTACTTCCTGCTTCTTTGAGTTTACGGCGTAAATTAGTAATGTGAGTTTTAATAGTTTCTGATTGCGATAATTTATCAAAATCCCATAGTTTATCTAGTAATGCTGAACGACTAAAAACTTGCTCCGGGTCTTTTAAAAAGCATTTAATAATCATATATTCTTTAGGTGTTAACGATAAAACTTGACCAGCATAAGTTACTTTATAAGTAGTAGGATCAAGTTGCAAATTGCCATAAATTAAAATAGGTTGTTGAGTTTGCCGACTTCTCCGTGATAAAGCTCTAATTCTCGCTGATACTTCCTCTAAATCAAAAGGTTTAACTAAATAATCATCAGCACCCGCATCAAGTCCTGCTACTTTATCTTGCGTCGTATCTCGCGCAGTAAGCATCAAAATGAAAGCATTTAATTGTGTTTCTCGTAACTGCTTACATAAAGTGATACCATGAATTTTTGGTAACATCAAATCTAATAAAATTACGTCGTATTCTGCTGAAATTGCGTACTCCCAACCTTGTAAACCATCAGCAGCTAAATCCACAACATAATGTTGATGTCTTAAATCTTCAGCTAATGGTTTAGCAATTCGTTCATCATCTTCAACGATTAAGATTCTCATATTGTCATTTGGTTAAATTATTAATCAATAAAGCTAAATTTACTACGAAAATAAGTTCTGCATTCTGCCTGATATTTCCGTTCAATTTGCTTGTTGGAAGCCAATTGTAATAAAAAGCTGTTTATTATGATTTTTCTAGCATACAATAAAAAAAACTTAACGTTAATCTACATAAGTTAATGTTTTTTAAATAGAAAAAATATTTTTTAATTTCCTTCTCATAGTTTAATGGAATACGTATCAATTCAGTGTGTGGTCTGAAATAGTAAAGTGTACGGGAGCAAAATAATGGGTCGCATGAATGGTTTTGTTGGTCGTCGTAATGTCTTAAAATTGGCAGGAATCGGAAGTGCTGGTTTAGCTGTTAGTGCTGCTGGCGGATTTCTTTGGGGCGCACAGGAAGCGGTAACTCCGCAGTTAGCAGAAGCGCAAACTAAACCCCAACCAGTTTCTCCTGACGCAGCGTTGCAAAGAATCTTAGAAGGAAACAAAAGATTTGTTGCGGAAAAGCGACAAAATTTGTCAACTCGATCGCGTTTACTAGAAACTGCTGTGGCACAGTTTCCTTTTGCTTCTATTCTCAGCTGTGCTGATTCACGAGTTCCCTCAGAAATCATCATGGATCAGGGACTTGGGGATTTATTTGTAGTTCGTCTTGCGGGAAATGTTGCCAGTGAAAGTTGTATTGGCAGCTTAGAATTTGCTACTGCCGTGTTAGGAACTCAACTATTAATGGTTGTGGGGCATGAAAGATGTGGTGCAGTAGCAGCAGCAGTAAAAGGCGATCCTCTTCCGGGAAGAATTGGGATTTTTGTTGAAGAAATTAAACCAGCTGTGCGATCGGTACAGGGAAAACCAGGCGATCCTGTAGAAAATGCAGTTGTGGCGAACGTGAAATATCAAGTCAACACATTAAAGGAAGGTTCATCAATTTTGTCTAGTTTGCTCGCGGAAGGCAAGTTAAATATTGTCGGTGCTCGTTATGATTTAGATACAGGGGAATTAACAGTTGTTGCCTAATTATAGTTAGTTACAACAGTTTAATTTCATCTCCCATTTGTAAAACTTTTCCTGCTTCTATAGCAGGAATTTTTGTATTAATACTCAAGCGATAAAAGTGATTAAATCGAGATGAATTGACCCAATTTGGTAAAGTTTCTCGGCGTTTTTCGGTGAAAACTTTTTGGAAATTAGCATAACTTTCGCCAGTTAACGAGTTGCGAGTGGGAACTATACAGCGTTGACAAGGGTTAATTCCCTCAAATATCACTTCCCCTATTTGAAATTTGACTACTTCTCCTTCATTAGCAAAAAGTCGATCTTCCCAAAAGGGAGGAACGCCATTTATCTCCAGGTTAGTACGGAGACGTTGGCGCATTTCGGGTACAGAAATTCCCGGAAACCAAGAGGCAACTGTTTCTAAAGTAGCGGTACTAATTACAGTTGGGCCAGAGGCAATGTTATCATCTGGAAAACCAGTAGTAGAGTTTTTCACTAATGTGACAGCAAAACCAAAATATTCACTTAACCAGGTTTCTAGCTGAATGCGATCGCTCTCAATCTCAAATTCACGTTTTTCTAATGTTCCCTGAATTTGTAAACAGATAGTCTGTGTGCTTACATCCCAAGTCGATCGCAATAAATGCACTTTATCATTGCGTTTGCCATTGACAAATCGACCTTGTGTATCTAAAATGGCGAACTCTCGATCGTTGCACAAAGCACCGCTGGGTAAAACCTTTGCTTGGTTAACAGCTATGCCATCTAAGGATTTTATTGGATAAAGAGAAATACCTGCAAGATATGGCATCTAATTAATTCTTTAACCTTGGTTAACAATTGCTTGACATTAATAATATTAATGTTACAACTGTTACGCCTTTTCGTTACAAATTCAGTTATTCAAACTAAGTATTAGGTTAGACTAGGGGCATCATAAGAACAAGAAAAAGATACTTCATCCTTAGATGTGTCGTTTTATATCAGGGGCGCTATTAGCAAAAATAAATAATTATAAAGGGTAAAAAAATGGCAGAGCTTAAGCTGTGTGTATACCAGGACAATCAAGAAATAATAGTACCAGTAAATGAAGATGAATTTACTATAGGGCGTTTACCAGACAACAATTTACATCTGCCATATTTTGGGATTTCTCGGTATCATGCTCGAATTTTTAAGCAAGGGAGAGGTAAATGGTTTATTGAAGATATGGGAAGTAAAAATGGTACTTTCTTAAATGAAAAAATTTTGACTGCTGCTGAAATTTTGGCACATAATGATTGTATTAAAATCGGAAATATTGATGCTAAAGTGATTTTGAATGATTCTACTTTACCACGAGTGCGAAAATTCGATCAACCTGAATTGGATGATGGAATGACCATTGTTCGCAATGTGAATGATTTGAAAGAACAATGGATACAAGCGGATAACTTAGCCGATAAAGTTAAACGACAGGAAACTTCGATCGAACGTCTAAGAGACTTAGTTGATATCGCGCAAAATCTAAATTCTGCTGAATCGATCGAACAAATATTTTTGGCTGTTAAAAAAGTAGTTTTCCGTTACATTGAAAGTATAGAGCGTTTAGCTTTATTAATTGTTGATTGCGACACAGGAAACCTAAAAGTATTTAATGGAGCAGTTAAAGAAGTTTACTATTCTCAACCCTTACCCAATGATGGAAGTTGGATTAGTCGCAGTATATGTCAAACAGTATTTTCCGAAAAAATAGCAATTCAAAGCGCTAATGCCCAACTCGACGAAAGGTTCGGTAATGAAATCAGTATTATCACTAAAGACATTCACAGTGTCATGGCTGTTCCGCTATGGGATGAAACTAAAGTTGTCGGTGTTTTATATGCTGATGGACATATTCCCATTAGCGAATCAATTCAACAAAAAGATGAAGATTTGAGCTTTTTTTCCACCTTGGCTAACTTAGTAGCTTCTAGTGTACAAAGATGGTTACTAACCCTGCAATTAAGGAATGAAGAAAAAATCCGTCATCGTTTAGAACGATACCATTCTCCAGCAGTAGTACAACAGATGATGCAAACGGGAAACCTATCAGACACTGGTTTAATTCCCAGAGAAAGCGAAATTAGTATTATGTTTGCTGATATCGTCGGTTTTACCGCACTTTCAGAAAAGTTAACTCCGGCAAAAATTGCGGAATTACTCAATGCTTTTTTTGAAGAAATGCTGCAAGAAGTGTTTGCAGAATGCGGAACTTTAGATAAATTTATTGGCGATTGTATTATGGCATTTTTTGGCGCACCAGAACCGCAACACGATCATGCTGAAAGAGCTTTTAGAGCAGCGAAGGGAATGTTAAATCGTTTAGCAAAAATGAATATAAATAAAGTGTTATCTCATCCTTTAGAATTACGAATTGCTATTAACAGTGGGAAAGCTGTTGTCGGAGATGTAGGAAGCACATTGCGGGTAGATTATACGGTTTTAGGCCCAACAATCAATTTAGCTTCGCGAATGGAATCAATCTGTCCTCCCGGTAAATTAATAGTCAGTGAAACAACATATAAAATGTTGCAACCTTCGCAACGTCTAGAGTTAGAAGAAATGGGCGAATATCGCTTTAAGGGTATCGATCAACCTATCCCAATTTATGTGATTACCAAAGATTTAATGGTTAACAAACACAAATAAAAATTATAAAAGTTGATAACTGAACTTATGGAGCGCAGAAACTAGCATAATTAATTTCGCTAAAAACTACGCGATCGCGCCCTTGTTGTTTAGCAGTATAAAGTGCTTGATCCGCAACATTAATTAAGTTTTGCGGCGAAAATTGAGCATTTGGGATTATACAAGCAACTCCCAAGCTAATTGTCAAATGATTACTTACTAAAGATTGACTATGGGGAATTTGCAAATTATGAATTGCTTGGCGAATAAGTTCCGCTAAATAAGTTGCACCTGACAAATGAGTGTAGGGAAGCACCACCGCAAATTCTTCACCACCGTAGCGACAAAATAAATCACCTGGGCGACGAAAAATTTCACTAATAGCTATTGCTACTTGGCGTAAACAATCATCTCCTGCTAAATGACCGTAAGTATCGTTATAAAGCTTAAAATAATCAATATCAAACAAAATTAAACATAATGGTGCTTTTTCTCTGCGAAGTCGGAGCCATTCTAAATTAAGATATTCATCAAATCGACGGCGATTAGCTATTTGAGTTAAACCATCAATAGTTGCTAATCTTTTTAATTCCTCATTTGCTACTTGTACTTGATGATAAAGTTCTGATTGATAAATAGCCATCGCCAATTGCTCTGCTATTTCTCTGGCTATTTCTATCTCTGATTCTTGCCAAGAATATTGTTGAGGTTTTAAAAGACTTAAGCAACCCCAAGTCGCAGAATTAAAGTGTAATGGAATAAGTAACCAAGCGCCAGGAAAAGTCTGAGCTAAACTATGATTAATCTCATCTTGAGAAAGACTAGCATCATTTAACTGGACAATTTTTAATTTTTTGAGTTGCGAAGCAATCGGATTTTCTCGATCGGGAATTTTCTGTTTCATCAAGCTATTTATGTTAGAGTTTTGGCGATATTCTGCTACTGCTAACCAAACTTCGTTTTCTGGCAAATACTGAAAAATAGCCACTTGTTCAACTTCTAAAAGTTCCCCAATATCTATAACAGCTGAAGAAAAAATAGTTGATAAATCTAAAGAGTTGCGAATTATTTGAATGACTCGATTGAGAGCTTCTTCTTTTTGTAATTGCGATTGTAATAACTCTTCTAGCTGCTTCCGTTCTGTAATATCTTGGACTGTGCCAAATAGTTTAACTATTCGTCCTTGACTATTAAAAACTGCTTCTCCTTTAGCTTGATTGTATATAATTACATTATCTTTACGAACTGCTTTGAAATCAATTTTAAAAGATTTTCCCTGATTAATTCCTTTACTTATTGCTTGAATTAATCTTTCTCGATCGTCAGGAAAGCTAATTTGGAAAAATTCTTGATAATCATATTCTTTGCGATCGTCCGAAAATCCAAAAATGCGGAATAATTCTTCCGAACCAACAATTTTTTTAGTCACTACATCCAATTCCCAATTGCCGATGCGAGCCACTCTTTGAGCCGCCGCAAGTCTAGCTTCACTTTGTCGGAGAGCTTCTTCTGCTTGTTTGCGAACAGTGATATCTTCACAGACAATTACTGTATATAAAAGAGAACCATCTTGATCTCTAATTAAAGATACCGTCAAGCGTCCCCAAACAACAGCTTGATCCTTACGGATATAACGTTTATCAATCACATAGCTACTTCTTTCTCCTGCTAATAAAGACTTATACAATTCTACATCTATTGCTAAATCTTCAGGATGGGTGAATTCTGTAAAGTGCATTCCAAGTAGTTCTTCTTGGGTATAGCCAAGAAAGTGACAATCTGCTTCGTTAGCTAATATGATATATCCCTCAGCATTAACTAATGCCATGCCTACTGAAACATTGTCAAAAATAGAGCGAAACTTTTGTTCACTCTGCTGCAATTTTTCTTCTATTTGTTTGCGATCGCTAATATCAACCATCGATCCTACCATACGAATAGCGTGACCATTAACATCTTTCACTGCTTTACCTTGACCCAGAAACCAACCATAACTACCATCTGCCTTTTTTAATTGCATTTCACACTTATATGGCTGATTAAATAGCAAATGTTGTTGAATTGCTTGAGTTACTTTTACCCGATCTTCTTCATGAAGTAATTGATAAAACAACTCTAAATTCGGATGACAACTTCCCGGCGATAAACCAAGTAAAGTAAACAATTTATCTGACCAAAACAAAGTGTTGTTTTTGATATCCCAATCCCACATTCCATCATTAGTAGCATCCATCAATAGTTGTAATCGTTCATAATTTTGATAAAAATCTGTTTCTGGTGACTGAGATTTTTTTAGTACTATTTGCTCACGAAGCTTTTCTTTTAGTTTATTCATTAACCGATTGTGGCGACAAAAAATCAATACAAAACCAGTAACTACAGCCAGTGTTATTGTATAACAATAATGAAATAAATACCCAAAATTGCCATTATTTTGCAATTCTAACATTAATACATCCATAACCACAGACCAAGCAATTATTTGCTAGTAAATATCTACTACGCCTTGGTGAAAGAGGAAAGGACGAGATGATTCTTATAACCTTTACCCTTTTCCCATTCCCCAAACTACAAGGAAGAATTAAAACTTAACAGAGCAGTATTAAGTAAATACCCATATATTAATACGCTAATTGAACTATTTATAACTGATTATGTGAAAAGTTATTTTCCTAATCAGGTTATTTTTAGATTTCCCCTGATTGATACTATGGCAGAAAAAACCTATTAACAGCCTATTGTACTTAGCATTAAATAAGTGTAAATTCTATGTGATGCTGGTAACAAAAACATCATAACTCTGAATATAAACTTAAATATTGCGTATAGTTGAGATGCCCCTTGTAGCAAAATAGATAAATACCATTGCCCTAAAGCAGAAAGGCTTTTATATTTGATCAGGAAACAGTTAGCAGTCCATCGGGGTACTTAAAATCACGATGACACTACCTGTTGCTGACTAAGCGAGTGTTTGCCAAGTCCAATTATCAACTAGTATGCTGCTGTAGTTGTTTGCACAAAGCAGCAGACTCTTCAAAAGCGTATGTCAAAGCTTCGTTATTTCGTGGTTGTGAGTGTGAGTGCCATTATCAGTGCTGGGATGCCCCGCATAGCTAACGCTGAAAGCGGTACAGCCAGTGTTGAGTCCAGCAGTGAAGCAATGAAAACTAACCAAACTTTACCTGCTGTGGTTCATCAGAGTGATTACTTACTCGATAATCAAAGGTACAAAGAGAAACAAAATCAAGTTGAGAGCGAAACGCTTTTTCTTGAGCGCCCGATCGGGCTATACGGCACGCATCAGATGACAGGGAACGGGAGATTACTAGATCCAACCCATAATTGGATGGCACAAAAGATCCGAGTTATTCCTCCACCTGACGTTGTTCCTCGTCCTGGTACAAATCCTGATGCCATTCCCAGGACTCTAATCCCGAATCCTAACCCATTACAGTTTCCCACTAGACCGGAAGAGGTAAACATAGAAGTAACTCAACCTCTGACCTTGCGACAGGCAGTGGAACTAGCAGAACGGAACAACCGCCCCCTGCAAGTAGCTAGAGAACAATATCAACAGGCAGAAGCCCAACTAAGAGAAGCCCGAGCAGCTTTATATCCGACAGTAGATTTACAAGCAGCTGCCCAAGGAGGACAAGGTACTCAAGGTGAGTTACAGGCAGAACAGAGAAGACAGCTAGGCTTACCCACAGACGGCATAGACAATCGCTCACTCAGTTTAAGCGGGACAATTGAAGCTAACTACAGCCTGATAAATGGAGGACGGCGGAACGCCCAAATTCGGGCAGCCCAAGAAGCACTTCGCGCTGCCCAGTTACAAGTTGAAGCCTTAAGTGAACAAACACGCCTGGATGTGGCTAATGCTTACTTCGACTTGCAACAAGCAGATGAAGAGGTCAGAATTGCCGAATCTGCTGTCCGCAATGCTCAACAAAGTTTACGCGATGCCATAGCTTTGGAACAAGCCGGATTAGGCACCAGATTCGATACCTTGCGGGCGCAGGTACAGCTAGCGAACCAAAACCAACTTTTAGTTACCAACCGCGCTCGACAGCAAATTAACCGTCGTCAGTTAGCGCAAATTTTGAGTTTACCTCAATCAACTAATATTGTGGCTGCTGACCCTGTAGAAATTGCTGGGCTGTGGAATTTAACTTTAGAAGAGAGTATTGTCAGAGCATTTCAAAACCGTGCTGAACTGCAACAGCAGTTAGCTCAACGGAATATTGCCGAACAGCAACGGCGTATTGCTTTAGCCGATCGCAGACCACAAGTAGATTTATTTGCCAACTACAGTCTGCTAGAGGTATTTAATGATGGTTTAGGTTTGGCAGATGGCTATGCAGTAGGGGCAAGACTACGGTGGAATTTATTTGATGGGGGTGCAGCTAGTGCAAGGGCGGCGCAGCGACAGTCTGATATTGATATTGCAGAAACTCGATTTGCCGATCAGCGTAACCAAATTCGTTTCCAAGTTGAACAAGCCTTTTACAACCTAAGAGGTAACTTCCAGAATATTCAAACTGCTAGACTTGCTGTAACTCAAGCCGCAGAAGCTCTACGTTTAGCTCGCTTGCGCTTCCAAGCTGGAGTCGGTACCCAAACGGAAGTCATTGACGCAGAAAACAGCTTGGTAGAATCGCAAGGAAGCTTAGTCAGAGCAGTGATTGACTACAATCGATCGCTAGCCACCCTAACCAGATCTGTCAGTAACATTCCTTTGCCTACAACTCCGTTATTACAATAAGCAGGCAGAGGGGCAGGGGGGACAAGGGGACAAGGAGACAAGGGGACAAGGGGACAAGGAGATATTTTTGCTTCTGCCTTCTGCCTTTCTTACCTTCTGCCTTCTGCCTTCTGCCTTTCTTACCTTCTGCCTTCTGCCTTCTGCCTTTCTTCAATATTTAGAGTTTGTAATACTTCTTAAGAAAAAGTAAAATAAGACAGTCAACGCTAATCTAACGGGTTTGCTCAAGGCAAATATCCCGTCCATAAGGGGTAAGTAATGGCTAACATTAAATTTGTTAAAGAAAATACCGAAGTGGTTGCAGCAGATGGGGCGAATTTAAGAGAGAAAATGCTGCAAAATGGCATAGATTTGTATAAATTCACGGGTAAATTAATGAATTGCGGTGGTTACGGTCAATGTGGCACCTGCATTGTCGAAATTGCCTCTGGAATGGAAAATTTGTCTCCGCGCACGGAAGTAGAGAAACGGAAGTTGAGGAAAAAACCGGAAAATTATCGGCTGGCTTGTCAAACATTGGTCAATGGGCCAATCAGCGTGGTTAGCAAACCATAAGTGCTAGGCGTGATATCCTAGTTTTGTCAAAATGCTGTGAACAGAGGTTGGGATTTTATGGAAGTTAACGATTTAGGATTTGTCGCCAGTATTCTATTTGTGTTGGTTCCTACCGTTTTTCTCTTAATTCTGTACATTCAAACCAACACCCGTGGCACTAATAAAAATATTTAAAAATAGAAACTGGTGATTGGTGATTAGTAACTGTAATTGTTGAGGGAAAGGGGAAAGGAAGGATTTTTCTTTTCCCCTTTCCCTTGTGATTTTTCCTTTCAGCAAACAGTATTAGGTAATTAACCAACAGTACGGGCTAACAGAACTGGACAAGGGGCATAAACTCGTACATAGTCAGATAGGGAAGTACCCAGCAAGCGATCTAAGTCTGGGAGTGCTTTAGCGATCGAAGGACGGCGATCGGGAGAACCCAGCATTAGTAAGTCTACATTATTCTCTTCCGCCAGATTACAGATTTGTTCTCCAGCTTTACCAACAGCAGCCACAGACTTGGTGTTAATACCCAATTTCTTAGCTTCATCAGTTGCAGCCTTTAACACAGACTCAACAGCGGCGGGAGTCTCTTGACCCTTGGCATTAACGTGAGCCAAAATCAATTGACCACCTTTGATGTCGCGCAGGAGGAACAAAGCCAGCTTTAAGCATTGTTTTGCTGCTTCCGAAGCATCCAAAGCGACCATAACTTTGTTAAGTTTCTTGACGTAAATATCGTCCTTAACCAATAACATGGGACGGTTGGACAATTGGAAAACGTATTGACTGACAGAATTCTCCAAAATTGACTCTAGACGCTTTAAGCCACGAGAACCCATAATAATTAAATCTGCTTGGATTTCGTCAGCGACTTGGCAAACTATGGTTTTGGGATCGCCTTGTCGCAGCATTCCGTTGACGTGATTTGGGTCTAATTGTAAGTTGTTAATCGCAGTGGCAAGAAACTTACCTCCTTCTTCCCACTTAACTGTCATCTCATCAGCGTTGACTTGCGGAGGTACAACGTGCAAGACGTTTACTGAAGCACGTTTAATGGAGGAAATTTCCATTAAAGCTTTCAGCATTTCTTCAGTGTGACCTGTTCCAGAATTAGCCAGCAATATTTTTTCTATCATCTTTTTGTCTTTGATAGTAATTAAACTGAAGGGTAATGTCGTTTCAATCATTCACGATAGAACGATTAGTGACTTATCTCGCAAGTCTTTTACAAGCTGTTACAAAACGCGATCGGGATTTATGGATTTACATGATGAACAAAATCTGGTTAGTCCATAAATCTTGTAAATCCTGGTTAAACTTTCTTCCCCTCTCTTCTTTATTACAAACTATTGCCAATTAAAACGAAAGGTGCCCAGTAGAAAGGGTGAGATAAGTTTGATTTTACTGGTTGGGCGGCGGTGATGCCTCTTTGGGCTAAATTAGTTGCTGATTCATTGGTTTGTAAAAATTTCAGTTGGGCTTGACGTAGGGCAGCGGCTTTGGTTATTTGCGTATCTTTGGAGTTATTTGCTAGGTTACTGTAAAAGTTTTGCATTAGTTGACTAGTACTGCCATCATTCACTTGCCATAATGAAGCAATAACTGCTTTTGCACCACCATTAAGAAAATAATAACTTAGTCCAGAAATTTCTATTCCTTCTGCGTTTGGCCCGCCAAGGGCAGTTTCACAGGCGGAGAGTACTACTAAGTGAATATAGCTTAAATCTGGTAATTTTTGAATGTCGGAAATGGTTAATTTAGCACCATTTCCTAATAGGAGATAGGAAGCATCTGGACTTCCGGGGACAAATTTTCCATGTGTGGCGATGTGCAAAATATTGCGTCCGGGTAAGTTATCTCTTAATGCTTTAAAGTCAAAACTTTGATTGAGTAATTCTAATCCCGGATAAATTCCTTTGGGATCTTCTGGTTTTTGGCGAACTATGGCATCTAATTCAGCTGGTACGAAAGGTAAAGCATTAAAGTCTGCAACTGCATTGGATAATCCTAATGCTAAGATTGAGGCTTTTTGGGTACCGGGGGGTAAGCGATCGCGCATATCTGTCAACTCAGCTGATAATACTGTGGAGACGTTGTAGTTTTCAATTAAATATTTTTGTCCGTCATACAATGCACTCATGGGTATGTAGCGAGTGACGCGATCGAGTGAGAAAATTAAGTTTTGGACATTACTAGTTTTTAATTCAGTTTCTAGGGGTTTAATTAACCAGTCATAAAGTTTTTTTCCTGTAGCTTGCACTTCGTTAATTGAAGAATTAGGCTGTTGTAATAATAGCCGAAATTTAACTACTGTTTCGCCTAATTCCCGACGATTTACTGGTACTTCTACTGTTTTAACTACGCCTCCGGGAGATGCTAATAATAGCCAAACTTTATCTTCTAAAACTAAGGGGTAAATTAGCACCGTTGCGGGTTGCGCTTCAACGATTTCTTTGGTTTTACTAATTTTACTTGGATCAAAAAATGCGTCATCTTGCGATCGTCTTTCCCGAATTTCTTTTTCTATTGTTTGGACTTTTTGATTAAACTGCCCAATTAAGACATCTCTTTGATCGAGTAATTGACTTAATTGATTGCATTGAGTTAGCTGACATTGATATAGCTTTTGTCCGAATTGAATTAAGCTGCCATTTTCTTGGCGGATTTTGGCTTCTGTTTGGTTAAAAACTAGTTCTGGATTGCTACCTCCCGATCGCGTATATTCGCGTAATTCTTCGGTTTTTAATAGTTCTAATACCTGTTGTGCTTCTAAGATTCGCCCTTGGGAAAGCAACAAATCTGCTAATTCGCGATAGATGTCGGCGGTTTTAATGCGATCGATACTTTGGATTGCTTGTAAAAATGACTTTTGTAATGCTATAGGTAAACCACTAATTTTCCCTCTTACTTGTTCAATTTCATTGATAGCTTGTTTATAATAAGTAATGGCAGTAATTGGTGAGTTTAAGTCTCGATAAACCCGGGCAATTCCGGCGAGAATGCTATAATCGCTATCAATAGCTATGGCTTCTTGATAAAGTGCGATCGCTTCAGTTTTTTTCCCTAATTTACTATTCACTCCTCCTAACAAATTTAAAGCCAAAGATGCAAGAGTATTATCTTTTTGTTCTTTTCCTTTAGCTAAACTCTCTTGAAATACTTGAATAGCTTTTTCATTATTGCCTAAATTGGCATAACCAAGACCTGAAACTAGCAGAGAATAAGCTTCTAGTTGGGGATTTTTTAAGTTACGAGAAATTGTTAAAGCTTGCTGCGATAAATCAACTGTTTTTTGGAAGTTCCCTTCGCCAAAATATCCGACACTTAGCATAACTAATAAAGCAGATTCTACAACAGGGTTGTCAGTTCCTTTGGCAATTGCTAAACCTTTTTCACCCAATTCTATAACTTTTTTATATTCACCTAATTCCGCATAAACACTCAATAAGCTAAACAAGGGAAAAAGTTGCACTTGAGGATTTTTGATTTCTTGGCTAAGTTTTAAACTTTGTTCCCCAAACTCCAAAGTTTTTTGATAATCTTCGAGTTGGCTGTATATATTAGCTAAATAAATTAAGGCTAATGCTTCAAAAGGTTTCTCTTTTGTTTCCCTAGATAACTTTAAAGCTTGCTGCATAAAGTCCAGGGATTTTTGATATTCTTGCGGTGTGTTTGCTATTTGATAATAAGCTTGACCGATGACTAATAAAGCATAATTTTCTCGTGATAAGTCTTTAATTTCTTTAGCAATGGCTAAACCTTTTTGGGCGAATGCGATCGCTTTTTCAAACTCTCCCAAATTATTATAATTATCCCCAATTTGCGAATTTAGATATGATTCCAAAGAGGGATTTTTATATTTTTGAATTACTGCTAAACTCTCCTGAGTCAACGCCAATGATTTCTGATAAGCTTCAGGAGTATTTGCCAATAAATAAGAACTTCTTGCTAGACTAAAAGAAGCAAACAGTTCCATTTGCGGATTTTGTAATTCTCGCGCAATTACTAAACCTTGTTGAGCAAATTCAACCGCTTTTTGATGTTCTTCCAGTGAATCGTAAGCAAGTGCCAAAACTACTAAAGCCCGACCTTCAAAATTGCGATTTTTAAGTTGTTTTGCTATAGTTAAAGCTGATTCACCAAACTGAGTTGCTTTTTGATAATCTCCTAAGTTAGTATAGGCAAAGCCCAGAGTAAACAAAGCCAAAGCTTCCAATTGCGGATTGTTTATTTGCTTAATCATGGCTAAACCAGGTTCAGCAAATTCCACTGATTTTTGATAGTTTTCTAAGCCTAGATAAGCATAACCTAGAGTCACTAAAGCCATTGCTTCTAACTCTGGTTGTTTAATTTGTCTAGCTAACTTTAAACCTGGTTCGCCAAATTCAATCGCCTTTTCTTGGTTTTCCAAAGAAGTATAAGCATAACCGAGAGTCACCAAAGCTAAAGCTTCCAATTGCGGATTTTTGATTTGTCTAGCTAGGGGTAAAAGCTGTTCGTAATATTCGGCTACTTTCTGCGAGTTACCCAAGAAATCATAAACAATACCCAAACTGACTAAAGCCTTTAATTCTAACTCTTGGCTTTTGATTTCTTTGGCTGCTAATAAAGCTGGTTCCAAATATTCCACAGCTTTGGTATAATTTTCTTGAAGTCGATATATAGTGCCGATGTTTTGTAACGCCCTCGCTTCCAAATCTCGGTTTTTAATTTCCTTAGAAATGGTCAATGTTTGCTGATAAATTTCCATTGCTTTGGTGTTATCTCCCGCAGCAGCGTAAGCATTACCCAAGTTTTTCAGGGTTTCCCCTTCCCCTTGACGGTCTTTAATTTCTTGATATATGGTCAAAGCTTGTTGGAAACTTTTAATAGCTGCTTGTGCTTGATTGTTTTCTAGCTGTTTCAGTCCTGTTTGTAAAAGAGTTTCTGCTTCATTTTTGCGGTTATTTGTTGCGGTTTGGGCTAAAATATTAAAGTACTTCCAAAACTTTCGGGTACAAATAAATTACGCTATCGAACAGATAAAATTAGATAAAATTGCTAAACTTTGAGTGACTACATTTAGACAATCTAATGTCTTTAATTCACATTAATTTCTTGAGAAAAAGCCAATGCTGCTTCATAAGCAACTTGGTAATCCTTCCCACCTAACATTACTTCACCGTAATACTCATAAGGCATTCCACCATAAACTGGAAGTGGATTATCTTCAGGATAATCTTCCTTTGCTTCTTCAACCACAGCTATTAGTTGCTTCACACTCAAACAATGTGCCGGAAAATAATATAGTTCTTCGGCTGTTTTATCTAAAAGGCTAAAAGATGGATCGACAACATTATTATCTATCTCAATCCAGCTATGCTCGATCGGTGGCAAAGATTCTCCCGCCACAACTAAAAAACCTTGGATATAAGTGGATTTAGGATGCAGTAGCGCCGCTTTGTAAGCATTCTCAAAAGCATTCTTAGCCAACTTTTTCAGAGATTGACCAACTTCGATTGAGAGAGTAGCATTTAAAAGTTTATTCATACCCATTACCATAACATACTATAGAACAATTACTCTTTCTGCTAATTCAAGTTTAGCTCATAAAGATGTTGAATATACCGGAAATAGTTATACTATCAATAATAATATCACTTATTGTTAAAAAATAAAAATCGTTTTCAACTTGAAACTGAAAACGAAAAACAAATTTTAATTCAATTTATTTCCTGTCTGGTCTAAGATTTTCCAAATTACAGATTGTTAGCGGTTAAATACTCAGCTAAAGCTTCCGATCCACCAATCAACTTACCGTCAATAAATACTTGTGGCACAGTTTTTGCACCACTAACAGCTTGCAAAGAACGAGTAGTGATATCTTTACCTAACACAATTTCTTCAAAAGCAATTCCCCTGTCTTTCAAAGCTGCTTTAGCACGGGCACAATAAGGACAACCGACTTTGGTAAACAGGGAAACTAACTGAGGTTTCGCCGCTTCAGGGTTGATGTATTTCAACATTGTTTCTGCATCAGAAACTTCAAAAGGATCGCCTTCTACTTCTGGTTCAATAAACATCTTTTCGATTACTCCATCTTTGACTAACATAGAGTAACGCCAAGACCTTTTACCAAAACCTAAATCACTTTTATCTACTAACAGTCCCATTCCTTCACTAAATTCTCCATTGCCATCGGGAATGAATTTAATATTTTCTGCGTGTTGATCTTTTTGCCATTCTTCCATCACAAAAGGATCGTTTACCGAGATACAAATAATATCATCGACCCCATTCTTTTTGAAAGTTGTGTACAGTTCATTGTAACCAGGAACGTGAGTGGAAGAACAAGTGGGAGTGAAAGCACCGGGAAGAGCAAAAACTACCACAGTTTTCCCTGCAAACAATTCATCAGTGGTGATATCCAACCATTGACCATCTTTACGAGTTCTAAAAGTTACATTGGGAACTCTTTCCCCTTCACGGCTTTTCAACATTATTCCTATCTCCTGATTTGGTTAGGTTTTGCTGATAGTAACACGATTTGTGAAGCATTATTTTTTACTAATACATCACTGCGATCGCGCAAAATTAGCACAACTGTAAAACAAAATAGTTGTTGCTAATCAGTTTAGTTCAAAAACTGCCAAAATGTTTCCTCGATCAATAAAGAGAGGAAAAGCTTTTTTGTATAATAAGTGAGTTATCCTTAGCTGCAATATGTAAAAAATAAAGGCAAAAACAAATGGCGCGAGGCGATCAAATCTATGCCATGAGACACTTTATCAACATTAAAGGCGTTTATGAACATCACGGAATTGACTGCGGCGATGGTACCGCTATTCATTATCGTAAACCTAGCGAAACAATTGAACGTACCTCTTTAGAAACGCTCTCTCAAGGTGGTATAATTTATGTCAAGAAATACCAGGTTTCTTTCATTCCTGATGTGGTTGTGCATCGCGCCGAAAGTCGTTTAGGAGAGAGAAAATATAACTTACTTTTTAATAACTGTGAACATTTTGCTACTTGGTGTAAAACTGGAATTAACTTCAGTCAACAGGTAGTAGATTTTATTCCCATGTTACGTTACATCGATGTGGATACTTTATCTGAACCTATAAATCGTTCTTTCAAAGATATTAATCAAGATGAAACTACTCGGTTAGTTAATGAAGCTCTTTCCCAAATCCGAACAACTTGGAATAACATCCAACCTCAGTATACCCAAACGCTCAAAGAAATGAATGATTGGGAAAATGTAGCCAAGGAAGCTTTAAGGCGAAATCGAGAAGATTTAGCTAGAGCAGCTTTACAAAGAAAACAACAGTATAAACAACAAGCTATACAACAGGAAGAAATGCTGCAAAAGTTAGCTAAAATGACTCAAAATCTCATCGAAAAGCAACGGGAGAACCAATAACTAATGACAAATGACAAATTACTATTGACCCCCTCGATACTGCACTCGGTAAATGCGGTTATTTGCCTCTTCTGTAAAGAGTAAACTGCCATCAGGAAGTACTAACACTCCCACAGGACGACCCCAAACTGTTGGTACATTTGGATTTAACAAAAATCCAGTGACAAAATCTTCATAATAACCGACTGGACGACCATTATTAAAAGGAACAAATACTATTTTATAACCTGTTCCTTGACCGCGATTCCAAGAACCACGAAAAGCTACAAATGCACCGTTGCGATACTTTTGAGGAAAGGTTTTTCCATCATAAAATTTTAGCCCCAAGGCGGCAGAATGAGCTTGGAAAAGTACATCGGGAGTTTGAGTTTTAGCAGCTAAGTCGGGGCGATCGCTTTTTCCATTTGTAGTTCTCCGAGGGTCGAGTTTGTTGGGTGCCAAATAAGCAAAAGGCCAACCATAAAATTCTCCTTGTCGAATGCGAGTCAAAAAATCAGGAACTAAATCATCACCAATTCCATCTCTTTCATTAACAGTTGTATAAAGTTCTTTGGTTTGGGGATGAAAATCTAAACCCACTGGATTTCGCAAACCAAAAGCAAAAGTTTGGCGATTTGAACCATCCAAATTCATCACTTGAACTGATGCCCTTGGTAATTCTTCCACATCTACATTAGAACGGGAACCAATGGAAACATATAACTTTTTACCATCAGGAGAAGCAACGACATTGCGAGTCCAATGTTGACGATAACCTCCGGGCGTTAGGTCAGTAATTTTTTGTCCTTTCCCTTGAATTTCTTGCTGTCCTTTTTGATAAGGAAAGCGGAGAACTTCGCCAGTATTGCCCAGAAAAAAGTTGTTTCCAGCAAAAGCCATTCCAAAGGGTATATTTAACCCATTTTGTGCAGTGGCAAAACTTTTTCGCACATCTGCTACACCGTCGCCGTTGGTATCTCGTAATAGCAGGATACGATTTTCAGGAGTTTCTGTTACTAACACTTCGCCATTAGGAGTTAATGCTAACCAACGAGGTGCGTTGAGATTTTCGGCAAAAACATTGACGACAAAACCACTAGGAACTCGTAAAGTTGGGTTGGCGGGAATGGAGACTAATTGGGGTGATTTAGAGGCGCTTTGGGTGGCGAAAGGTTTGGGTAAAGAGTTAATGTTAATGCGAATAGGTTGAGGGGAAAAGTTTTGCGTTTGTAATGATTTTTTAGTTACTGGTTGGGTTTGTTTTGACAAGTTACTTTCACCAGAATTGGCAGTAAAGCTGCAAGCAGTTGTAGTGGTGATTAAAGATGTGAATAATAAGAGTTTACTGAATTTCATCATGTCAAGCCTTAATTAAAAATTTTATCTTTAGTTTTTCCCGGAAATCTCTTAAAGTATGAGAATCTAAAAAAGATTAACTCAAGAAAACAAATAGTCACAGATGCGTTTAATTTCTCTCGATGTATTTCGCGGTATTGCGATCGCAGGTATGATTCTAGTCAATACTGCGAGTCTAGGAAAAGTATATCCTTTCTTAAGTCATGCTGACTGGAATGGCTGTACTTTGGCAGATTTAGTGTTTCCTTTTTTCCTATTTATCGTTGGTGTAGCGATGTACTTTTCCCTTTCTAAATACGCCAATGGAAAACACCCTACCGCATCAGTCTACGGGCGGATTTTTCGCCGTAGCATCATCCTTTTTGCTTTGGGTTTGTTACTTAATGGGTTTTGGAATTATGACTTTAGTACAATCAGAATTATGGGAGTGTTACAGCGAATTTCCCTTGCTTATTTATTAGCAGCTTTAGCAATTCTTAAATTGCCCAAAAGAGGTTTGTGGGTGCTAATAGGAATTTTACTTTTTGGTTATTGGGCAACAATGACTTTAGTTCCTGTTCCTAATTATGGTGCAGGTGTGTTAACTAGAGAGGGAAATTTTGGCGCATGGATCGATCGCCTAATCATCACTACATCTCATCTTTATAAAGGTGATGGTTACAACTCAATGGGAGATCCAGAAGGATTATTTAGTACTTTACCAGCCGTAGCAACAACACTTTTAGGTTACATGACAGGAAAATGGCTACGCAAACAAATTCCCAACACACGCACCAGCATAAATTTAGCATTGTTTGGCATTATTTGTCTGCTCATTGGTTGGAATTGGGGATTATTATTCCCCATCAATAAAAAGCTATGGACAAGTTCTTATGTTCTGTTTACATCTGGATGGGCAATAGTATTATTAGCTGGGTGTTATGAATTAATTGAAGTCCGTGAATTACGTCGTTGGGGAAAACCTTTTGAAATTCTAGGACTAAACGCCATTTTCATTTTTGTAGCTTCTGTTTTAGGCTTAAAATTAATGGCAAAAATTCAAATGAATACAGGTGAAACATCCGTAAGTCTCTACGATTTGATTTACCAAAATTTATTTACATCTTGGGCAGGTGAAATGAACGGTTCTCTATTGTTCGCCTTAATAACTTTATTATTTTGGTGGGCAGTTGCCTATTTCATGTACTCTAAAAATTGGTTTTTCAAAGTTTAACAAAAGGAACAAGAAAGGCAGAAGGCAGAAGGTCACAAAGGCAGAGGGCAGAGGACTCCAAGGGAAGAAAGGGTAAAGGTTATATTTTCTCCC
>NZ_JADEWG010000320.1 GCF_015207735.1 [Phormidium] sp. LEGE 05292 | reverse complement strand
ATATTTCCCTGATTTATGTCGTGCTATTTCCCAGCGTTACAAGTGTCGCCAACTGAAAGCATAAAATGGCACTCAATTACTTGAAGGATAAAATGGCACAAAGTGCCACTTTATCCTTCAAGTGGCAATATTTCCCTGAACAAAATAAAACTTACTTGAGTCCAACAAAGAAAACTACTGACACCAGCACCCTAATTTATAGATCCATAGGTAGTTAGTGTCAGTAATATTTCCCTGAAGAAGGTAAAACTGACTTTAGCCCAACAGAGAAAATTACTGACACCAGCGCCCTAATTTATAAACCAATAGGTAGTTAGTGTCAGTAAATGAAGCTAGTTCCGAAAAAGCCGCATCGCGGTGAGTGACTTCAGTCAAATGGCTGAGGTTGTTGCTGTTGGTAGCCAAATCAGATCCGTGAAGGCAACAAAAGAATCGACCTAAAACTTGACTTTCATTTCTGTGCCTGAAAAATTTGTTCGGCTGTCAGATTGAGTTCGGGGAATAGGTGTGATTGGATGCGATCGCTGGTACGAAACTGGCGTGCTTGATACTCCCCATCGAGCAGCTGGAATACAGAGAGAGTCGGTTGTTTGGGAGTACCAATAAAGCGCACACCACCCAAACCGAGATAATCCACAATCCAGTATTCAGGAATACCCATTGCCTCGTAGTCAACGAGTTTGTAACCATAGTCATCTCGCCAATTGGTACTCACAACCTCAACAATTAGGGGGATGGATGCGCCATAAATCAGAGTAGATTTTTTCTCCCATAAAGGCTCAGATGCTAGCTGGCGACGGTCTACTAATAGTAAGTCAGGATTGTAGCCAGTTTCCTTATTGTTTGGTTTAACTAAGGCTTTTTGCGGAATGCGATAAGGCAAATGCAGTCGGGAGTATTCCAGGGTCAATTCCTGTGTCAGGAATCCTGTAACATCTTCATGAAGGCCAGTGGGTTGCATCTCAATGATTGTGCCATCGTGTAATTCGTAGCGGCGATTCTCTGGTAGCCAGTCGATAAACTGATCGAAAGTTACTAATTTTGGGTGGGCTTGGATCATCTCTAGCACCTCCTGCATGGAACCAGAAAAACTTGAAAAGGCAGTCAGTCAAATTCAGTTTGAGGAATGTCTATGATTACTTTGTCTTTTTTCCCAAAAACTGCTGCACTTGATACAACAGATCGAGCAGCCCAGATAGGGTGCCAGAGGGATTACTAATCTATCTACACAATATATCTAAAACTGTGCCAAGACCAATATAGTAAAAAATTCTTAGGTTAACGCCTCGGTACGCCAACGATTCCCGGCTTTTTCCATTCCCATTTCCAAATGTTCCCATTTCCTGTAGTGCGATCGATCTCGGAAGCTGAAAAAACTAAGAACACGAAAGAAATACTACGAATACGAAAGAAAAATAGTACGCACGCTTAAGAAATAGTAAGAACACGAAGTAAATTTCGATCACGCACAGTCACAAAAAAAGTTTTCTGAAAATCGCAGTCGATGATTGTCGAAATTTGATTTGACAAAACTGAGTAAATGTGTTTCTCTGTAGAAGAGACTGACCGGAATAGCTTTATGGAGTCCGAGCGGTGGAAAAAAACCGGAGTGAGTGTCCGGGATTTAGGCTCTTACGCAAATTTGGTGAAGAGAAGCAATAAGGTAGAAGGTAGATGTAGCAATGATTAGAGGGATGTAGTACCCTTGAAGAGGAAAAGTAGAGCGGCTCTTACGCAAATTTGGTGAAGAGAAGCAATAAGGTAGAAGGTAGATGTAGCAATGATTAGAGGGATGTAGTACCCTTGAAGAGGAAAAGTAGAACTAGCCCGTTGAGGCCGGATTTTGGGAAAATTGGTACTGAGACTGCCAGATAGAAACAGCCAGGAGAGAAGCTTGCCGGATGTAGTATGAGCAGAGGAGAAAAAACCACCGCAGAAG
>NZ_JADEWG010000060.1 GCF_015207735.1 [Phormidium] sp. LEGE 05292 | reverse complement strand
CCCCAGCCCCTAATTCTTAATCCCAGTAGTAGCAATACCGCGAAGAAATTGCTTTTGACCTATGAGAAATAACACCACTACTGGCACAGTAGCGATGATTACAGAAGCCATTAACAAAGGCCAATAATTCGTATATTGTGCTTGAAACTCTGACAAAGCCAATTGTACTGTTCTCAATTCAGGTCGAGTAGTAAAAACCAAAGGTTTAAACAAATCATTCCACTCACCAATAAAAGTGAACAAAAATAGAGTTACCAAAGCAGGACGGGACAAAGGAATCATGATTTGCCAGAGAATTTGTAGTCGATTTGCTCCGTCTAAAGCAGCAGCTTCTTCCAATTCTAAAGGTATCGTTAGGAAATATTGGCGCATTAAGAAGATGCCAAAACCGTTAGCGGCTGTAGGTAAAATTAGTGCCCAATAAGTATTGATAAGATGTCCCCATTTCAGCACCAAAAAGATGGGAATTACTAATAACTGAAAGGGAATAACTAAAGAAGCTAAAATAATTAGCAGCAAAGCCTGACGACCACGAAATCGCAATCTAGCTAAAGCGTAACCTGCCAAAGCCGAGGTAACAACTTGAAACGCCGTCACCCCCAAAGCTACCAAAGTGGAATTAGCAAACGCTAGCAAAAAATTACCCCGTCGCCAAGCTTCCACGTAGTTCTCAAAAGTCCAGTTAACTGGCAATCCGCTACTATAAACAGTCCCAGGAGGAGCAAAAGAGGTGAAAAAAACCACCAGCAACGGCATTAAGACTAATATGGCACCAAAAACCAGCAAAACTGGATTTAACCATGCCAGGATAGAGCGATCGAAAATCGGTGTAGTACTTGACCGAGACTGAGCTTGATTCATAAGTGAACTAACTATAGAAACTTCTTTTAGATATCGATTTTCTCAACATTGAGCAAACAAGTGAATAGTTGCCTACAATAACAGACTAGGTATTAACTCCAGTGATCATGCTCAGGCTAGATATCAGTCTGGCAGATTACAGTTAATGATAAAGTAAGTCGAATGAGATAACTTGGCGAGAAAAATCAGTGATTTCTGGTGATTCTGGTAAATTGTATCTAATAAAGCAGGGTAGCTTCTTTTGCCCTAAATCTCAGCCCTGTGTCGATTTCCATTCGCGCAGCGTGCGCGTAGAGCGTATCGACCAATATCTACCAAATAAAGTTGAGGAGACAAGTTACTTATGCCGCAGCTTGAAGCCAGTGCAGCACTAGACTTCCACAGCGAGAACTACAAAGATGCTTACAGCCGCATTAATGCGATCGTAATTGAAGGCGAACAAGAAGCCTACGAAAACTACATCCAACTGGCTAAACTGCTACCGGAGCACGAAGAAGAGTTGATTCGCCTTTCCAAAATGGAAGGTCGCCACAAGAAAGGATTTGAAGCTTGTGGTCGCAATCTCCAAGTGACACCGGACATGGAGTTTGCCCGTGAGTTCTTCGCCAAACTGCATCAAAATTTCCAAGATGCACTCGCCGAAGGCAAAGTAGTTACTTGTTTGCTGATTCAAGCTCTAATTATCGAGTGTTTTGCGATCGCTGCATACAACATCTACATCCCCGTAGCTGACGACTTTGCCCGCAAAATTACTGAAGGTGTCGTTAAAGACGAATATTCACACCTCAACTTTGGCGAAGAGTGGCTCAAAGCAAATTTTGAGGCATCAAAAGAAGAATTAGAAGCAGCAAATAAGCAAAACTTACCCATAGTTTGGCAAATGCTCAATCAAGTCGCAGATGATGCCCATGTTTTAGCAATGGAAAAAGATGCTTTAGTTGAAGATTTCATGATCGCTTATGGAGAAGCTTTAAGTAATATTGGCTTCACCACTCGCGATATTATGCGGATGTCAGCTTATGGATTGGCAGCTGCCTAATCTATGTCATCATGTATCCTAAAAGCTCTAAAACCACCCGTGCTAATTAGGAAAAGCAGGCAAAATGAATACTAATGCCGATTAGCTAATAATTACTTCTAATCGGCAATTTTGTGTATGATTTTTTAACTGCAAATAACTCTATTTCCTTCTAACCTTTACTTCAGGCTAAATAACAGGTCTGCTTAAAACAATTCATGTTTGGTCTCATTGGTCACCTTACCAGTTTAGAACACGCCCAATTAGTAGCAAGAGATTTGGGCTACCCGGAATATGCCGATCAAGGCTTGGATTTTTGGTGTTCTGCTCCACCCCAGATTGTCGATAAAATTAAAGTCACCAGCATTACAGGTCAACAAATAGAAGGTCAATATGTAGAATCTTGCTTTTTACCAGAAATGTTGGCAAATAGAAGGATTAAAGCAGCAACACGCAAAATTGTGAATGCAATGGCTCATGCTCAAAAACATGGGATTAACATTACTGCTTTAGGTGGTTTTTCTTCAATTATTTTTGAAAATTTCAATCTTAATCAAATCACTCAAGTTCGCAATATTAAATTAGAATTTGAGCGTTTTACAACAGGTAATACCCACACAGCTTACATTATTAGTCGGCAAGTAGAACAAGCCTCCAAAGAATTGGGTATTGAATTATCAAAGGCAACAGTAGCAATTTGTGGTGCAACAGGTGATATCGGTAGTGCAGTTTGCCGCTGGCTAAATGAGCGGACTGACGTGGCAGAAATGTTGTTAATTGCTCGCGATCGCGATCGCTTACAATCTTTACAAGAAGAACTTGGTCGGGGCAAAATCATGGGATTAGAAGAAGCCCTACCCCTAGCCGATATAGTAGTTTGGGTTGCCAGTATGCCCAAAGGCGTAGAAATCGATTCTACAGTTTTAAAACAACCCTGTTTGTTAATCGATGGCGGCTATCCCAAAAACTTAGGCACAAAAATTCAACATCCCGGTGTCTACGTCCTCAATGGCGGTATCGTAGAACATTCCCTCGACATTGATTGGAAAATCATGAGCATCGTTAACATGGATGTACCTGCACGCCAACTATTTGCCTGTTTTGCCGAATCAATGCTACTCGAATTTGAAAAGTGGTACACCAACTTTTCTTGGGGCAGAAACCAAATTACAGTCGCAAAAATGGAGCAAATTGGCGAAGTGTCACTGAAGCACGGATTTCGACCGTTGCTGTCATTTTAAGAATGATTTAGCCATTTTTTCCATTTGTAGGTTAGGGTTAACCAATATTTAACCCAACCTACTATTTTTAAACTTCAAAGAAAGTAATATCTCTCCGTAAATCGCAAATTATATTGAATTTCATTCACAGATATTACTCCCTCAACCTTAGCAATTAAATCATTGTTTTCTCCCTGATTAAAAAATATATTCAGACTATCGCCAGACTGAACAAAATCATAATTACTTGCTGCCCCAGCTAAAACAATTTCATCTTTGCCAATTTCATAATTTCTAATCCAGGCATAATCCGCATCTCCATTTCCTCGATAAAATGGCACACTATAGGTATAACTGTTCGGATAAGATGCGGTAGCAAGACGTTGCCCCAAAATAAAAGTATCTTTTCCATTACCACCAAAAAGAACATCAACTTCGTTAACTCCAGAGCCTAAATGTAAAGCTTGACCTCCAGTAGGAGTAGTACCCACTAATTCTGGCCCAATATTTGCGTCTACTCCATAAATAGTGTCTAGTGGCCCAAAAGCAACAACAGTATCGTTGCCTGTTGTGCCATTAAAAGTAACACCTCCTCTGTCTTCAAATTGTCCGTATTTAATGTAATGTTCTAAAGTCGAACCAAATAAACCAGCTTTTACCGCTGCTTCTACATCTGGATTAACTTTTTCTAAATTGAATAATGCGGAAGTTTGCCTAGTTATTCCACTATAAGCAAATTCGTTAAAACTGGTTCCAGAGCGATTTTCGGATTGTCCAAATTGTAAGTAATGAGCTAAACCAGAACTAAGATTACCCGATGTTACTACTGCTGCCACATCGGAATTTTTCCGCAAATAAAATTGTTCATCAAACAGCAAACTAGCTCGCCGACCTTCTGTTTCACCAGCTAAGATAAAGTGTTGTAAACCAGAACTAAATGTCCCAGAAGTAACTGCTGTGGCTACGTCAGGATTTTTCTGTAAATAGTACTGTTCGTTATAGAAAGGTGAGACGGAAACCCGTCCTTCTGCTAATCCGAATTTTTGGAAATGTTCAAGACCAGAGGAGAAAAATCCGGCATTGACAGCTGTTTGAACATCAGGATTATGGGCGAGGTAAAATGATTCGTTAAATACTGAGAAGCTCATATTATTTTATAAAATAGAATACTTCAATAATACCTTTGGTTTGATAGATATTCCTGAAAGTTATCGGTAAAGAATTATCAAGATATTTGTTCGATCGCCAAAGAACAATACTGTTAATAACAGTTAAAAAAATTGGTAACTTTTCAGAGTAACCCTTACCCGCTAGAGTGGAAAAAATTGACCAATTTTTCTGTGGCAAAGATGGCGATCGTTGCTCTCATTTTACGCCTAACTTAGCATTTTCTCCATCTCTAGATTGGGTTAATAAATATCTAAGCCATATTTACTATTTTTAATACATAAATCCCCCATCAAATCGTAATTTACTCTCAATTTGACTTACAGAATTTACTCCCTCAACCTTAGCAATTAAATCTGGAGTGGCTAAAGAACCTCCAGCAGAACGACTGAGAATTATATTCAAACTATCCCCAGCCTGAACAAAATCATAATTACTTGCGCCTCCTGCGAGCACAATTTCATCCTTGCCAATTTCATAATTTTTAATTAGGGCATAGTCAGCATCTCCATTCCCTCGATAAAATGGGCTAGCATAAGCACCTGAAGCTCCCAAAACAAAAGTATCTTGTCCATTACCACCAACAAGCACATCAGCTTCGTTATACTCAGAGCCAAAATATAAAGCTTGACCTCCAGTGGGAGTAACTCTGTAAACACCATATACTTCTTCCCCAATAAATGCGTCTACTCCATAAAGCGTATCTATTTGCCCAAAACCAATAACCGTATCGTTGCCTTTCGTACCATTAAAAATACCTCCTCTACCTTCAAATTGTCCAAATTCAATGTAATGTTCCAAACTTGATCCGAAGTAACCAGCTTTTACTGCTGCTTCTACATCTGGATTGACTTTTGTATGAGTAGATAGCCCAATATAACCAAATTCGTTAAAATTAGTTCCTGAAAGATATATTGCTTTTCCAACTTGTAAGTAATGGTCTAAACCAGAACTAAATCTACCATCTGCTATCTGCGCCGCTACATCGGGATTTTTCCGCAAATAAAAATCTTCATCAAACAGTAAACTAGCTTGCCGACCTTCAGTTTCACCAGCGGAAATAAAGTGTTGTAAACCCGAACGGAAGGTTCCAGAAGCAACTGCTGTCGCCACATCAGGATTTTTCTGTAAATAGTACTGTTCGTCATAGAAAGGTGAGATTGAAACCCTTGCTTCGGCTTCACCAGCGGAAATAAAGTGTTGTAAACCAGAACGGAAGATTCCAGAGGCAACTGCCGTCGCCACATCAGAATTTTTTTGTAAGTAGAACCGTTCGTCATAGAAAGGTGAAACCGAAACCCTTCCTTCTGCTTCACCAGCTAAAATAAAATGTTCTAAACCAGAATGGAATGTCCCGAAGGCAACTTCTGTCGCCACATCAGAATTTTTTCGTAAATAGTACTGTTCGTCATAGAAAGGTGAGACGGAAACCCGTCCTTCTGCTAATCCGAATTTTTGGAAATGTTCTAAACCAGAGGTAAAGAACCCAGCATTGACGGCTGCTTGCACATCAGGATTATGTGCGAGGTAGAAAGATTCGTTAAATACAGAGAAATTCATATTCTTTTACAAAAGAGTATCTAGTTAAAAATACTTAGATATTGCTAGATGTTCCTGAAACTTTTCGATAAAGAATTGTCAAGATAGCTGTGCGATCGCAAAAGAACAGTGTCTTCAGCTTTTTTTTCCCTTTTGTAGCTTAGGGTTGCTATTAACTTTAACCCAACCTACTAACCTGTCAAAGTTTTAAATTAATTATACTTTCATTAAGGGTAATTACTGAATAAAGTCAAGTTGTTCAAGCTAAATAAATTATTTATAAAAATAAAAATATAGAATTTACGTAATATACCTAATAAATCTGGTTTTTATGAAAATATTAAAAGTAAATTATTGAGATGTACCATTGATAAAATATGAAAATTATTGATGAGAGATAAATTTCTTGAAATTACTTAAATTACCTCATTTTATCCGAATATTTGCCGACTGAGTTTAGAGAAAATTTACATAAATAACCAGTACTTACACCCTTAGCTATTGACATTTTATTTTCTATCTTGGGATTAGATCAGGTGAAACTCAAGGAAGTGTAAGTACCATGAAATCTCATCTAAGCCTTAAATCGTTGTTAGCTGTAACTACTACTGTTATTAGTGTTCTTAGTTTCAATACTCAAGCCAAAGCTTTCAATTTTGGCAATGCAACTCTCTCTATTGGTTTTGAATGCAATAATGATGTTTCAACCTTGATTTTAGGTAGTAAACCGCTAGGGACTTGGCAATATTCTAAAGATGCCGTAGGTGATGGAACAGGTGGCAATCATTATGATTTATATGGCATGGGTTTCATGGAAGATGCCAAATATGCCTACGTTGCTATTAATACTTACGATATGGCGCTGAATGCAGGTATCGACACCTTAGATAGTAATGGAAAGACTGTATATAACATTGGCTGGGGTGATTTATTAATTAACACTACCGGAAAAAATGTCACTGAAGCTAATGGTAATCTTTTTGGTGTTCACTTTGGTGGTAATAATAGTGGAGTTTCCCAAGTCGGCTTATACGGTAATGTTTTAGGATCTAGTGTAGCAGGTTTACATACAGGTGGAGTTCATGAAAACTTATCTGCTGTAGCCAAAAATTTTGCTCAATCTAAATCTATTCCGACATTACAAGAATACCAGCAATGGAGTTTGGCAACATACGTGAGTTATCAACCAGATAGCACACAAAAAGCTTTTGTGGACGTAAAGTTGAGTTTAAATGATTACTTACAAAATCAATCTACTACCGTTAAACAAGCTTTTGCAGATGCCAATTTGAGTTTTGATTCTTATGTACAACGGCAAAGCTCTACTGTTAAACAAGCTTTTGCGGATGCCAATTTGAGTTTTGATTCTTACGTACAACGGCAAAGTACTACTGTTAAACAAGCTTTTGTAGATGTTAATTTGAGTTTTGATGATTACTTACAAAAGCAAACTACTACTACTAAACAAGCTTTTGTAGATGTTAATTTGAGTTTTGATGATTACTTGAAAAAACAACCCACAAGTACTCAGACGAAATATCACAATGGTGATTCAAGCACAGTTCAAAGTGTTAACACCGCTTATAATAATTTTGTGAAAAATGCTCAAACTAAAGTAACTCAGACCAAAACTAGTTACACAACGTTGATTAACAATGCCCAAAAAACAGTCAGCGATACCAAAACCAAATACGATCAATTTATGGTTAGTACGCAAAAAACGATCGGCGATACCAAAACCAAATACGATCAATTTATGGTTAGTACGCAAAAAACAATCAGCGACACCAAGACCAATTATGATAAGTTTATTGTTGCTGCCCAAAGTATTGTCACCACAACCCAGAATAATTACACCAAAGAGCTAAGTTCAACTAACGTCAACAATAGTTATAAAGCTTTGGTTAGTAAGTATACTACCATCAATACTCTCAACGATAAAATGTTTGGTAGCTTATCTCGTGAACAAGGGCTAGCTTACTTCGATCAAAAAGGTGCAAATGTAATTGGTTCAGGAAATTGGTTAGGAAATATTGAAATGCTCAATCTCGATCAATTAATCGCTGTTGGTTACGATAAATCACTCTTCCAAGGTAAACAAACAATAGCTTTTCGGATTGAACGTTCAGTATTCGCGCCAGAATCTATTCCTGAACCTGCAAGTTTATTCGGTTTAGCTACTGTTGGTTTAGCTTTGGCGAGTCGCAAACGTTCTTGGCGATCGGCAAAATAATTACAATTTCTTAGAATATCTGATCAAGTACTTCTAATGTAGAGACGTTATATATAACGTCTCTACAAAGTTTTGCATTAAGAATTCTATAGCTGATTAACTGGACATAATAATACCCGTTTAGAATCAGCTCAATAAGTAGCAAGAAACTTGGACTAAGCGGAATATATCGACAACGACGGAGGTTAAAGTTAAAGTAACAGCATAAGTTGAAGAATCATGTTGAATGAGGAAACACTATGAAAGCGAAGATATTCATATCTTATACTTCTTCAGACCAAGATTTACTCGATGAGTTTCTAAAATATTTAACTTCGCTTCAGTGGGAGTCTATTACTACTTACTGTTATCAGGAAGGAAACATTCAAAGAGAAGAATTTAAGTCACAAATTAGTTCCGCCGATGTGGTTGTAATGTTAGTTACTTCTGCTTACTTTGATTCTATTAATTGCAGGATATGGGAATTATCACAAATACAAGAACAGACAACAAAGGTGATTGCAATTAACTTAAGTACCGTTAACCTAATTGCTTCTCAGTTCACAGATTTTTGTTCTCCATTACTTGATTATTACCCTGTTATAAATTGGGAACAAAAAATGGAAAATTTAAAGAATGCAGCAGCAGTTATATATGAAAAAATAGGTTCGTCAACAAGCTCAGAGTTGGACTCTTCAGTAGTTAGTGGTGCTGTCAGGGGAATAGTTTCTTTACCTAAGCCAGATGTAGCAGAAAAAGGCATTGGTAGAGACGTTGAGAGAGGCGAAGATATCAATACAACTAGACCCTTATATCCTGTTGAGCAACCAATTAACAAAATTTTTTCAAATCAAGAGCTTCAAAGTTTTAACTATCAAGATATTACTCAACTGCAAGAGCAACTTGAACAAGTTTACCGAGTCCAAGAACCTCCTGCACAAACTGTTGCTACTAACAAAGACTTGATAGATTGTAGTGTTTTTAGTCCCCCGGCTGTAGCTTGTGGAGATATGTTTTTAGTTCAAGTCTTTGTCCATCTCCCAGAACAAGCGGAAATTGCCCAACAACAGGCTGAACAATTTGATTCTGAAGTTAAAAAGCTAGGAGTAAGAAGTTTAGGAATTCCGATCGCCAGAGGAACCGAACTGACCTTTGCTCTCTCCATTCCCAAACTGAAAGTTGATGACCCCATTCAAAATTTAGTTTGGCATGGAACAGCTGATTCAGTGCAATTTGGAGTCACGGTTCCTGCCGATTTGACTCAAAAGACTGTTATTGCTACTGTTACAGTGAGCCAAAACAGCGTTCCCATTGGTCATCTGAAATTCAAACTGTCGATCGCTATTTCTAATTCTGCTAATTCCAGCCAACCTCAACCTGTTGGAGAAGCAGCACGCATTTACAGAAAAGCATTCGTTTCCTACTCTTCTAAAGACCGTCAGGAAGTCTTGAAACGAGTACAAGGACTTGCTGTGACTGGAATTGAGGTTTTTCAGGATGTGCTGAATTTAGAACCGGGCGATCGCTGGGAAAAAGAACTCTACCGTCATATTAATGAGTGTGACCTGTTCCTCTTGTTCTGGTCTACAGCTGCAAAAGAGTCCAATTGGGTACTCAAAGAAGTGTTATATGCCCTGGAACGGCAAGGGAAAGATGGACTACAGCCCCCGGAAATTATTCCTGTGATTATTGAAGGCCCACCTCTTGTTTCTCCTCCAGATGAACTGCAACACCTTCACTTCAATGACAAAATTCTCTACCTGATCGCAATGTCTAAATAACTCAAGTTGCTACTTACCAACGTGGTGATAGGTAGTGGGTAGTGGGTAGTAGGCAGTAGGAATTCCATTACCCATTACCTACTACCTACTACCCACCTCAATTTAATAACTAGCAACTTGCGTTAATAGTTTTTGTTGTTTTGGTAGGATCTGTAAGGAGTTAATAGTAGTTGAGCAACGTGGTAACTTCTGAGCGCAAACCTTACCTGTTAGATTTTGAAAAGCCTTTAGCTGAGCTAGAAAATCGCATCGAACAGATTCGTGAGCTAGCTACAGAAAATGGAGTTGATGTCACCGATCAGATTCGCCAGCTGGAATCACGAGCTTTGGAACTGCGTCACGAAATTTTTAGTAATTTGTCTCCTGCCCAAAAGATACAATTAGCGCGTCATCCCCGCCGCCCTAGTACTTTGGATTATATTCAAGCGATTAGTGATGAATGGATGGAGTTACATGGCGATCGCAATAGTAGCGATGACCCCGCTTTGGTGGGCGGTGTGGGTAGTATCGCAGGTCGTCCAGTGGTGATGTTGGGACATCAAAAAGGTCGAGATACTAAAGATAATGTGGCGCGGCGATTTGGGATGGCTTCCCCTGGTGGTTATCGCAAAGCTATGCGATTAATGGAACACGCCGATCGCTTCGGGATGCCAATTATTACTTTTATTGATACTCCTGGCGCTTGGGCAGGTGTGGAAGCGGAACAATTAGGTCAAGGAGAAGCGATCGCTTACAATTTAAGAGAAATGTTTCGCTTAGATGTGCCAATTATTTGTACTGTGATCGGTGAAGGTGGTTCGGGTGGTGCTTTGGGAATTGGCGTGGGCGATCGACTCTTAATGTTTGAACACTCAGTTTACACCGTTGCTAGTCCCGAAGCTTGTGCTTCTATTCTCTGGAAAGATGCTACTAAAGCTCCCCAAGCCGCCGAAGCCCTGAAAATTACTGCCACAGATTTGAAAAACCTGGGAATTTTAGACGATTTACTCACAGAACCGATCGGTGGTGCTCACTCCGATCCCCTGAAAACAGCAACTATACTTAAACAGGCACTTTTACATCACTTAACAGAACTCTCCCAAATGACCAATAGCGAACGCCGGGAGTTACGTTATCAAAAGTTCCGCCGCATAGGTGTATTTATGGAATTGTCCGCTTGAAATCTTTTCCGACTAGTCTCAAGTTTGTAGCAAATGGTATAATCAAAACGTAACATTTGTTTACACAAGCTCTCATACTCAGCTTGCTCTAAGTTGGGTTAAGTAAAATGAGCGCACCATCACAAATTTTGGGAATATCAACTTGTCCCTTTGACAGTTGCCCGGAAGCGATGGGTGAAATAAGCAAATTTCGAGACAATTCAACTTCATGAGTGCTTCCAGCGAAAAACGCGCATTGATTACAGGAGCCAGCAGTGGCATTGGTAAAGCGACAGCTTTAGCATTTGCTCAGGCTGGGATTCATGTAGGATTATTAAGTCGCTCCCAAGAAAAATTAGAAGCGGTGGTTAAAGAAGCAGCGAAAGCTGGGGTGACAGCGAAAGCTTATCCCATAGACTTAGCTGAGGTTGACCAGGTAAAAGCAAAAATGCAAGCGATCGCCGCAGACTTTGGCCCGATCGATATTCTGGTCAACAATGCTGGCAGGGGGTACACCAAAAACATCATGGACACCCCGCTTTCTGACTGGCAAAAGGTAATTGACTTGAATGTGACTAGTGTCTTTCAGTGTATTCAGGGTGTATTACCCCAAATGCGCGATCAGCAAAGCGGAACAATTATCAACATTGTTTCCATAGCAGGTCAACAAGTTTTTCCTGGTTGGGGTTTATACTGCGTTAGCAAATTTGGCTTGATGGCACTCTCCAAAACTTTAGCAGCTGAAGAACGTAGTCACGGGATTAGAGTGAGTGCAATCTGTCCTGGGTCAGTGAATACACCAATTTGGGACACAGACACAGTTGATGCTGATTTCGATCGCTCAGCCATGCTCAACCCAGAAACAGTAGCCCAGTCAATTCTTGTCACCGCACTACTACCAGAACAAGCTGTGATCGAAGAGTTAACCTTGATGCCTAGTGCTGGGGCATTCTAGTCCAACCAGCAAAAATTATTAAGCAGTGGAAAACAGCTAACTGTAGGGGCGGTTGAGAAAAGAAAATCTTGTCATCATAACAGAAGAATTAACAACTCTCACCCGCCCCTAAAAAGCGTTCTCCCCTTCTGCCTTCTTGTACTAGCGACTTACTCCCGTTTTCACTTAATTCTCTAAACTTAAGGCTAATCATGACTATCGCTTCCTCCAACGGTTCTAACGGATCTCAATCTCTTACCTTGAACAGCAACAGCACTCTTAATGTCTCAACTCGGCCCGATCGCAACACCTTAAACGGTCGAGAAGCAAAGTTACACTCTCCATCAGAAGAAGATAACCAAGCAATGATGGATGCTGTACGGACAATGCTTTTGGGAGTAGGAGAAGATCCCGAACGGGAAGGATTGCTGAAAACTCCCAAGCGAGTTGCAGAGGCGATGCGCTTCCTCACCAGTGGTTACAATCAGTCTCTTGAAGAACTAGTAAACGGTGCTATTTTTGATGAAGGTCATAACGAAATGGTACTTGTAAGAGATATCAACTTCTTTAGCCTTTGCGAACATCATATGCTACCTTTCATGGGTAGAGCGCACGTTGCTTATATCCCTAACCAAAAAGTTGTGGGACTCAGCAAATTAGCCAGAATTGTGGAAATGTATTCTCGCCGTTTACAGGTTCAAGAACGTTTAACTCGCCAAGTTGCTGAAGCAATTCAAACTATTTTAGAACCAAAAGGTGTGGCTGTAGTTATGGAAGCTACCCATATGTGTATGGTGATGCGAGGTGTCCAAAAACCTGGTTCTTGGACTGTTACTAGTGCAATGGTAGGAATATTCCAAGACGAACAAAAAACTCGTGAAGAATTTCTCAATTTAATTCGTCACCAACCTGCATTCTTCTAAAAATTTAAGAATTTAGATTTGAGATTTTGATTTTTGTTTAATCTCAAATCTAAATTCCCCGGAATTAATCAACCATAAGTTCGTTGTAATGACTTCAGTCATGTTATTTAGCGATAAAATAGGACTGAAGTCCTCACAACGAACTAATTTATCTGATTTAACAAAAGCTGTTCTGTTTGCCGTAATTTTGTAAAAAGTTGGGCAACTTTGTCTAAGTCTTTTTCTCCTGGCGATCGCTCTACACCACTAGATAAATCAATTCCATCAGGTTGTAATAAACTCAAAGCATCGACAATATTATCTGGTGTTAACCCGCCAGCGAGTAACCAAGGTAAACAAGGTTTATACTCTTGCAGTGTAGTCCAATCTAAAGTTTTACCAGTGCCACCTAATTGAGTAGGATGATAAGCATCTAACAAGAGCATATCTACAGAATTAGCATAAATCTCTGAATTAGTTAAACATTCAGTGGTTCGCACTCTTAAAGCTTTGATAATTTCTATTTCTGGTAAGTACTGGCGTAACTGTTGGCAAAATTCGGGAGATTCGTTACCGTGTAACTGAACGCCGCTTAAATCTGTGGCGGTTACAGTTTGACAAATTTCTGCAATAGTGGTATTTGCAAATACACCAATGCAGTCAACTTCCTGGGAAAGTCTTTGGATGATGGCGGAAATTTTTCCCGCACTAACATAGCGGGGAGAGGAAGCGACACAGATAAATCCTAAAGCTGTTGCTCCCATTTGAGCGATCGCATTCCCTTGTTCTAGTTTAGTAATCCCGCAAATCTTCACCCGCATATCTTCTTTAACCTTGAGAAATTGTCTAGATTTGTATCAAAATTTTGCGATTATGTTAACTCTTAAAACAAAAAGAGGTTTTTGGATAAGAGCTTTTTATAATTCTTGATGAAGTTCTGTAATGGAGACGCATCTTGATTCACTCAATTTTACTAGGAGTTGAGTATACTGCCCCCACCACAGCTAGTTGGAGTCCTGCTGTAGGTGCAGTCATGATTTTCTGCAACTTGCTAGCCATTGCCATTGGTCGCTTTGCGATTAAAAATCCCGGACAAAGCCCAGATCTTCCAGTTTCTAAACCCGCACTATTCCGTAATTTTACTTTGGCTGAACTGCTGGCAACCATGAGTTTTGGTCATATCCTGGGGGCTGGGGTAATTTTAGGTTTGGGCAATGCAGGTGTCCTTTAATCAGTTTATCAGTAAACAATTGGGACATATTTGATGAGGGAAGGGAACAGGGAACAGGAAACTGATATTTCTGCTACTTTGCCCCGGCTTGGGTAGCTAACCCTTTAATCAAGTCAGGAACATGAAATCAAGGATAGCAGAAGTTATTTTTCTCCACGCTCTTATCTTCTGTTTTCTGAATTCTTCATCAAAGTGCTAACTCTCCGTCTTATAATCCATCTATTGATTTTCTCGAAACAGGAGAAAGAATTTTGATTAACTCAATTTTATTAGCCGCACAAGTCCTGAATGTCCGCTCCGAAAATTGGTCTTTACAGGTAGGAGTAGTGATGATTCTTTGCAATATTCTGGCACTTGTAATTGTTCGCTATGCGACTCAAGATCGGGGTAGTAAACCAGCTTCGCCTGTACCTGGCTTTGGTTTACCACAATTGATCGCTGGTGCTTGCTTTGGTCACATTATAGGCGCTGGCGTAATTTTGGGACTAACTAACTCTGGAGTCCTATAAATCGAGTCTGATTTCTAGATCCCCGACTTCTTAAAGAAGTCGGGGATCTGAGCATTTCGTCTGAAGATATTTATCACCTTAAGTAGGGGAACGCCATAAAATTAAATAGTAATTTAAATTTAAAGTAGAGAAAGTTAAAGGAAGTTTTTTATGCAATCAGGCTGGCGAATCGGGTCTATATTCGGTATCCCATTATACATCGACCCATCGTGGCTGATTATTTTAGGTTTTTTCAGTTTTGCCAATGGAATTAATTTACAGCAAGATTATCCGGGTTGGTCTTCGGAAACAGCTTGGTTAATAGGGTTTTTTATGGCATTATTGCTGTTTATATCGGTGTTATTGCATGAGTTAGGTCATAGTTTAGTTGCTCGATCGCAAGGGATTAAAGTTAGCTCTATCACTTTATTTTTGTTTGGTGGGATTGCGGCGATCGATCGCGAATCAAAAACACCAGGCTTGTCTTTTCAAGTGGCGATCGCAGGCCCAACAGTTAGTTTCATTTTGTTTATCATACTAACTAGCATCGCTTTGCCATTTTCCGAGTTTAGTCCTGTTATTGTGCTAGTCAAACGTTTAGCAGAAATCAATTTAGTTTTGGCTTTGTTTAATTTAATTCCGGGATTACCTTTAGATGGAGGACAAATTTTAAAAGCTGCTGTATGGAAGGTGACAGGCGATCGTTTTAAAGCTATTCATTGGGCAGCTCAAACCGGAAAATTAATTGGTTGGGCAGGAATAATTAGTGGCATAATCTCTAGTTTGTGGGTGCCTGGTTTATTATGGATTTCTCTACTTAGTTGGTTTATTTTGCGAAATGCTAACACTTACGATCGAGTTACCAGCGTACAGCAAACTTTATTACAGTTAATAGCTGCTGATGCAATGACTAAAGAGTTTCGAGTCATTGATGCAAATATGACTTTACGCCAATTTGCGGATGATTATTTGTTAAATGCCAATCAAGAAGAAGTTTATTTTGCTGCATCTGATGGTCGATATCGCGGTTTAGTTTCCATTGATGATTTGCGATCGATTGAAAGAAGTCAGTGGGAAATCCAAACAATTCATAGCATAGTTAAACCTTTGCCAGAGATTCATCATGTAGAAGAGAAGACTCCTTTAGTAGATGTAATTAACCGCCTAGAAACTGAGAATTTACCTAGAATTACTGTACTTTCTCCCGCTGGTGCTGTGGCAGGATTAATCGATCGAGGTGATATCGTCCGAGCTTTAGCTAAAAAGCTCAATGTAACGATTCCCGAAGCACAAATTAAGCGAATTAAAGAAGAAGGTAGCTATCCTCCAGGCTTGCAAATCGCTGCACTTGCTCAACAAGCATCAGAGTCTCAATTAATAGAAAATAGTCAATCAGGGGACAAATAATTCGGGACTGAGGACTGGGAAAGATGATTTTTCACTCTTAGTCTCAAGCTGCAAATTTTAAAATTTAATCATTTAACAATAAGTGACATTATCGTTAAAATTGCCAAATATTGACAAATCCAACTAAGAGTTAAAATTTGTCAAGAAAGCTTAATAATATGGTTTAATTTCTGGATTGTAGAGAGTTATAATAGTAGGATTAGGAGTTTAAGACACGAATATGTTGATAAGCTTGAGTTGATTTATTCGAGAGGTAAAAGCTGTGAACTTCTCTTTCATGATTCCATTGACTATTGTTTTTGTCGCGACCTATTTTTTCAAAAAGTCAGCCGATGAAATAGCTTATTTGTCGGGTATAGTCATTGTGATAGGCTTACTTTTAAGTTTGATATTAGCACCTTGGCAAATTCAACTGTTACTATTAGTAATTGCAGCAATTTCAACATTAAAATTGCGGCAGCCAAATCAAACAATAACAGAGATAGAAATCGACCAAAAACCATCTTTACTTTATCGCGGTAGTAATTACGAACTTAACTCTTCTAATCCAAATAATATCGAAATTGCCGACGCTGATTTAGAAGGGAAATATCGAGGTCAAGTGTGGAAAAATCATCTTTCTGAAGAACCTGCAATCCCCCAAACTTTCCAGCTTACATACAGAGGTTCTACTGTTGAATGCCAAAAATATGTAGTGCCGTCAGAGGAAGAAAATGGTGAAATTCAAGTAAACAGAAATTCGCCAACTGATTAATCTTAATTATAATTCTTAGTTACTGGCAAGAGAATCTCTATCTAATTGAGTGTAAATGGATTGCCATTCTAAGTCAGATAAAGGGTGCAATAATAATTGAGTATTAAAGCAAGTTTCTGCGGCTGTAATTAGGGCTTGTATTAGACATGAAATTAGGCTTTTTCCCGGCTGGTTGATAGGTAAATTAATGGTGGGTGGTGCACTTTCAGGAAAAACTTGAGAGAAGAGAGATCGATCGGGTTGCAAGAGCATAGAACCATGTTGCAAAATAGCACCATCTCGATAAACCTGAGCACTACCAATCAGTTTAGAACCATTATCTAATAATAAATCTGCACCTGTAGCCGTAGCAAAACAATTAGGATTGTGGATATAACCGCGCCCAGCTGTACCATAGTGTAAGTTTACGCCGAGCGATCGCCAACCCACAATCAAAAACTCGCATAACTTTTGGTAAACTTGCATCCGACTCCCACTAATTCCTGAAGTAATTACAGCATAAGTTAAATCACCTTGATGTAAAACCGCCCTGCCTCCAGTAGGACGACGCACCAAATCTATTTTAGTATTTTCCCAACTTAAATTTTCCCAAAAATCAGGCCAACGCCGCTGATGATATCCTAAAGAAATTGCCGCTGGCGACCAAGTATAAAAACGTAAAGCTGGAGGATGTAAACCCAGTCGATGCTGTTCCAATAGCCACTCATCGATCGCCATTTGCACCTTACCTGAAGCCTCCAGCAGCGGAATTAAACGAAATTTGTCATTTGTCATATCATGTCGAATTAAATTGTTTGTAGTTGCGACTTCAGTCGTATATTTCTCGCATCAAAACACTGAAGTGTTTACAACAAACTAGTTTTATCCCAAGTGATGAAAGCAGACATGATATGAACGCTAACAAAACTGCTCTTGTAAAGCTTCATCATTATTATCAGCAATTGTGGCGACAATAGTAATAGCACGGGAAATTTCCCCCGGAGAAAGTTCTGCCACAGTACGAGTTGTAATTACTACTATTTGATCTTGGATAATCGCAAAACGGGATTCCAATGTTTCCGTTCCGTTCATTTGCAAAAGTTTTCGCATCAACCCTAATTCATCTTTAGCGGGTAGTTTTAGCACCGAAGACCAAACTGTGAAGGTATCATCATCTGTAGATCCGGTAAGTTGGACAAATACCTCAACACTACCGTATTTAAACTTCCACAGATGACCCGCCTCAGTTTTGCTAACCATTGCCGTATCATCTTGATCTAAGCTGGAGATTACAGTTTCGATCAAATCTGCATAACTAACTGTTTTTTCAACCAACTCATCAATTAGTTCGCTGCTAGATAAATCTTGAGTGGCAACTGTTTCTGCATCCGGCCCAAAGGTAGTCATAGAAGTTTCCCTTTTCTGCTGTTGGTTTACTAGACCAACAGTATCGCTTCTTGGCGCTTTTGTGGAATTAGTATCAACTCCCTTCGACTGCTCTTTAGCATTAGTTTTTGTCCATTATTTTGTGTATTATATTATAAATTTGGTTAAAAGCCTTTTTTTTCATACTTGCGACAGATGTTAATTATATAATTCGATGTTGAAGCCGCAAAGCCGCAACATTGCAAGTTAACTTAACTAAAAGGAGAAAAACTAACCATGAGTGAAAGAATTTCTCAATTCTGCGATGACTTAAAACTGCGTTTGAATAGCATTGAAAGTCAGTTGGGCAAAGCGAAAGAAAAGCTTTCTAGTGCATCGAAGGACGCAGAAGAAACGATAAAGACAAAGTTGGCAGAAGCCAAAACTAAACTTGAGGAGAAGAAAGAAGACCTAATTGCAGCAAAAGCTACATTGGCGCAGCGATTGGAGACGAAAAAGGAAGAAGTCGAAGCAGAACTTGCAGAATGGAAAGAGAAAAAGGAGCAAGAGAAGTTATTAAAACACGCTGACAGAGCAGAAGAATATGCTCTAGCAGCAATTCTGTTTGCAGCAGCGGCAGCAGAAGAGGCAGAAGTCGCTGTATTGGAGGCGATCGAAGCCAGAAAAGTGGCAGAAAGCATCACCGTGACAGCTGTTGATTAAACCGTGATGCTTCCAAACGATCCCCTTCCAACCTTGTGTCCCGATCGCTTCAAAGCCAACTTTAAGGCGATCGTTCCCCTCATTTTAGAAGAATGGTCAGGTATTTCTTCAGAAAACCTCGCTAGTACCGATGGAGAACTAGAGCGAGTGGTAGACTGTATTGCCACTTTGACCGATCGCACCCGTGTCTTGATTCGTCGTCAACTTCGCGAGTTGTATCAGCTTGCCTTACTGGAATCCGCACCACCCAAAGCAACTCGGCTCTCAGAACGACTCACCCAATTAACGAACAGTACACTTACTGAAACCGATCTGAAACAGACCATTGATTTGCTAGAAGAACGAACTGAAGAACTGTTAGTGCAATTCAAAAAAGAAGTTCTACCAGAACTCAATGAAAAAGTGCGAAATAATGTCGGGGGTAGTTTGCTAACCGCCTTGGGAATTGGTTTTATTTTGGGCTTTTTATTGGGAGGCATTCGTGGTCGCTAATGCAATTTTGGATTCAGTAAACACCTACGCCAATCGCCTGATTCGGATCGCTACAGTGCTTGTCGATATGCACCTGGATATCGCGATGCGGGAGGCAGAAAAAGAAAAGAAACGCCTGATCGGTGGCTTGATTATGCTAGCGATCGGTGTAGGATTAATGACACTAGTTGGCTTGTTGGCGCACGCGATCGCGATCTGGTTCATCTACACCCTAACAAAAAGTTGGATTAACGCTATTTTGATTCTGACAGCGATCGATTTTTTCGTTGGTTCCATTTTTTTAGTAGCTGCATCCCGCAAGTTGAGTGGTCCCTACATGGTACAAACTCAGGCACGAGTAGCACGCACCACAGCTAAATTAATGGAGAATGACCAAAAAAAATAATGGGATACAAGCCCCGTCCTTCTAGGATGGGGCTGTATCCCATTATTTCCGGTCAACAGTGCTATTCAAGCCATTTATGAACATCGGCACAAATTTTTCCATAAATGCTTGAGGATCGCGATTCCAAGCTCTTTGAGCTATTTGAATTCGAGTCATCTGCAATTGAGGTGCTAGCAAAGCTTGGGGAAGACGTTCCATCAAGTATTGAGGACGTTCCCACAAAGGCATAGTATTGGCAATTTCCAGTAGGTTATCTAAGCGACGCAGTTCTGCACCCAAGGTAATATCCATCCCAGATTCATAAGCTGCTTGTTCGATCGCAGCATACTTTTTCTTAGCTTGTTCAACCTTTTGCCGATGTTCCGGGCTTTTCTTGGCAATTTCTGCTAGCCAACGATTTCCCCAACGGACGTGCCCAGCTTCTTCGGGAAAAATGCGTTCAATTGTTTCGCGAATCTTAATATTTTCTTCAGTTTGTGGTGCTTCTTTCAAAGCGTAAATGTGAGCCGCAAAATATTCACAACCCCGTTTTTCAGTGACGTTTATTGCCGCTAAAGCGGAAATAATACCATCTTCCAGCTTACTTTCTGAGTCAAAGGAATCTTTATCCAAAAGACGATTGAATTCATCAATGTAAGAATTTCCCGGTGGTGTACCAACATTTTCTCCCATATCCACCAACAAATCAGTCAACCACATCGCGTGACGCGCTTCGTCGGCAATGTGATGAGAAAGATCCCGAATTAATCTTGGTTCCTTTCCATTGAGTGATTCGATGACTTCTGTCAGATCTTTACAGCTGCGTTGTTCGCTGTAACGGTAGCGATTGAGGGTGATGATGTGGATTTCGCGATCGCGCACCACCTGTTTCATAATTTCCCGTGCGCCAATAGAATTTTGTAATTTCCTTGGATAAGCAACAGTCATAATTGTTGAGTTTTGTAAATAATATCTAACAGATTAGATTTTAATACTTATTTCAAAAATGAGTAGAAAGTTAAAACCCGCCCATCCCAACCGTCCATAGCAAACATTTAGGTAATCTATATAACAAATAAGCAGTACAAACTTTTCACAATCCAAAATAATTCTGATACAGGTTGTGACAAAAAAGCCACCAATAGAGGTGGCTAAATGTTAATTAAACAACAACTGTTTTTTAGCAGTCGTAGTAGAGGGCATACTCGTAAGGATGAGGACGTAACCGCATCGGGTTTACTTCTTTATCAATCTTGTAAGAAATCCAAGTTTGGATAAAGTCTTCAGTGAACACACCAGTTTCAGTCAAGAAAGCATGGTCTTTTTCCAAAGCTTCCAAAGCGCCTTCCAAAGAACCAGGAGTAGAAGGAACCTTACTCAACTCTTCTGGACTCAATTCGTAAATATCCACATCCAAAGGTTCGCCTGGATCAATTTGGTTCTTGATGCCATCAAGACCCGCGCAAAGCATCGCCGCAAAAGCTAAGTATGGGTTACAAGTAGCATCAGGACAACGGAATTCTAACCGCTTAGCTTTAGGATTATTACCAGACAGAGGAATCCGAATCGAAGCAGAACGATTACCTTGAGAATAAGCCAAGTTTACAGGAGCTTCAAAACCTGGCACCAAGCGTTTGTAAGAGTTGGTGGTGGGGTTAGTCAAAGCTAATAGTGCAGGCGCGTGTTTGAGAATACCGCCGATATAGTGCAGCGCCATTTGACTCAAACCAGCATATTTGTCACCCGCAAACAACGGTTGACCATCTTTCCAAATCGATTGGTGGGTGTGCATCCCAGAACCATTGTCGTTAAACACTGGCTTGGGCATAAAGGTAACAGTTTTACCGTATTTCTTAGCAACGTTCTTAATTACATATTTGTAAGTCATCAAGTCATCTGCTGCCTTGATTAACTTATTGAAGCGGATACCGAGTTCGCACTGACCGCCGGAAGCAACCTCATGGTGATGCTTTTCAATAGGCACACCGCACTCTGCCATAGTTAGCAGCATCTCTGTCCGCATATCTTGGGAAGTATCAGTAGGGGAAACTGGGAAGTAACCTTCTTTATAGCGAGGTTTGTAGCCCAAGTTTGGCCCTTCGTTTTTCCCTGTGTTCCAACGACCTTCAACAGAATCTACATGATAATAGCCTTCGTGTTCGTTTTGGTCGAAGCGAACATCATCGAAAATAAAGAATTCAGCTTCTGGCCCAATGAATACTGTGTCGCCAATACCTGTAGAGATTAAATAATCAATTGCTTTTTGGGCAATTGTCCGAGGGTCACGGCTGTAGGGTTGACCTGTGCGGGGTTCGATAATGCTACAGATGACGCTGAGGGTCGGTTCTTTCATGAAGGGGTCAATCCAGGCTGTGGTGGGGTCTAGCACCATTGCCATGTCTGACTCGTTAATGGCTTTCCAACCCCTGATACTGGAACCATCGAAGGCTACACCGTCGCTGAAGCTACTTTCATCGATTTGGTCGTGGTACATCGACAAGTGTTGCCAGATTCCGGGCATATCGATGAATTTTAGGTCAATGATCTGGATGTTCTTTTCTTTAACGTAATTTAAGAACTCTTGCGGGGTCTGGAACATGAATTACTCCGTAACTTTTGATCTCGTAAAGTCTGGATATAGATAATCAGCTGTGGTGAAGGTTCAGGTCAAGGGGCAGAAAACCTAGATTTGAGAGAATTTTACTGGGTGCGTCTGTCTTTATTGATCTGACACCTAATGCTACTGCCTGGATCTCTCATCATTGTGACTCTGGGATGTCCAGACAGATTAGATTCAAATTAAATAGCCGATTTTGCCGACTTAATAGTATACCTGCATCATCCTAGAGATAGGTTTCAGGATCTTTTGTATCCAGCATTACAGAATATCCTGGTCTAGGTACGGGATCGCCTAAAGAAAAGGTTAAAAAATGTAGCGACTTTAACAGAATACTTTTACAGCTTAACTGTCATTAGGTAAAATCGTAACAATAACTACAGTTTATGGCTGCGATAACAATGGCTTTTACATTACAGACAGATTTAACAACACAGGAAGCACAACAATATCGTCCGGGACTGCGGGTAGAGTTAAAACAGCGTCCAGGAGTGGTTGATGTAATTGCGGAGTATGACCCAATGATGGTGCCGCCAATTTGGTTGGTGGGCGATCCTCAACCTCGCTATCCTGAAGAGTTAATTTTGTTATCTGAGCCGTTGACAGACTGGTTTAAATCAGCTATTAATTTCCAGCCAGAATATCCTTCTTGTCATTTAAAAAATCGCCCAAAACAAAAAGTTTTAGTTTAGTGTTTCTCTCCCAATACAAAAGCTGTAAAAGGGAACTTTTGGGGCCTCATTTTGTTGTAAACTACAATCGGCTATCTACGCCACAGGTAAAGGTTTGTGTTTCTTGGTTAAACTTTGTTAATTTGAGTTTTAACCTAGAAGCAGGTGTGTCTGTCCGATGCTCTAATGCGGATTAGATGCGACAATATTTCAGCAATAGTAAAACCCCAATAGTAACATTCACTGGGAGAGCAATTTCATGCGGGACGCAGTTACAAGTTTAATTAGAAATTACGATGTTACTGGTCGCTATTTAGACCGGAATGCTGTTGATTCACTGAAAAGCTATTTTGAAACTGGTACGGCTAGAGTAGCTGCTGCTGCTGTGATTAATGCTAATGCAGCTGAGATTGTTAAACAGGCTGGTTCTCAATTGTTTGATGAATTGCCGGAATTGATTCGCCCTGGTGGAAATGCTTATACGACTCGCCGTTATGCGGCTTGTCTGCGGGATATGGATTATTATCTCCGTTATGCTAGCTATGCGCTGGTTGCTGGAGATAATTATGTGTTGGATGAGCGCGTGTTGCAAGGTCTGCGGGAAACTTATAATTCTCTGGGTGTACCCATTGGGCCAACAGTTCGCGGTATCCAAATTATGAAGGATATTGTTAAGGGACTAGTGGAAGCTTCTGGGATTCAGAATGTTTCTTTTTTAGATCAGCCTTTCGATCACATGACTCGCGAATTTAGCGAACAGGATGTCTAGATTCGACAGTTGAAATTGTAGTTAGAAAAATTAGCGATCGCACTTTTTTCCTGAAGAGGGGAGAGAGAGCGATCGCTATTCTATTTTGGATTTTAGATTTTAGATCTTGGATTGATTAGCGATCGCACCTTTACCCGCTATTATTAAAGCCAGCAACCATTAATTAAATTAGATGAGTTTGTTGGGGGAAACTGAAAAATGATCGCCATTGTCGTCACAATCAACATACTCATCGCCCTATTCAACTTTTACCTAGCTTGGCGAATTTGGCAAATCCGTAGGTCGATCGCAGGTGCCACAAGAGCTATCTTAGCTGCCGATCGTAATACTTATAATGTGTTACACAACGCACCAAAAACCATAATTATTGGACAAAAAGGCACTAAGTCCCTGCGAGAACAATACCAAAAACTAGAAATCCAACTGGAAAAACTCGGACAAGTTTTAGGAATACTCAACTTCACCCAGCAATTTTGGCAAAAACGCGCCAGACAGAATAGACAATTGAAAAAGCTGAAGAAATCGCTGTCAAAATACTGAATAATTCCCTGGTTTTGCTGAAAGCTGCTAAATCTTGCTTAAGGAATAAGCTAGATCACTTATGATATAGCAACCGCCTTGGCGGTTAAGGCAAGATGAAAAGCCACAACCCTTATTTTTACGGTTTTTCCCTTCTGCCTTCTGCCTTCTGCCTTCTGCCTTCTGCTATACCAATCAGGAAAACCCGCCTAAAATGAATTAAAGGATAGAGTAGCGAAAAAATGTCTGAGAATCGTTCAGGATCGTCGGGATCGTTTATTGGTGGTATGCTACTGGGAGCAGCCTTGGGTACTATTACAGGTTTGCTCTTAGCGCCGCGCACTGGGAAAGAAACTCGCCATCTGCTAAAAAAATCTGCGGCTGCGCTGCCAGAATTAGCAGAAGATCTTTCCAGTAGTGTACAGATGCAAGCCGATCGCCTTTCCGAATCAGCACTGCGTAACTGGGATAGCACCTTAACGCGACTCAAAGAAGCGATCGCTGCTGGAGTTGAAGCAACTGCCAAAGAACACCAAAATATACAACGGCAAGAAACTACTACTTCCGCCGATCGACCTTTAGTTGAAGATTCTTTGCAAGAGGTATCTCTAAATCCTATACCTCCGAAATTACAGTAGTCAAAGCCGACTCTAAATCAACCGGGATTGAACCAGAATCCTAATAATTATTTAAACTAAAACATTTGTGATTGATCCGTTATTTTGGCTAGGACTTTCTATTCTGCTAGTTGCCGTTAGTCTCGCGGCTGTTCTAGTAGCACTTTTGCCAGCTGTTCAAGAAATTGCCCGTGCTGCCCGCAGTATAGAAAAATTAGCTGATACTTTAAACAGAGAACTACCACCCACTTTAGAATCTATTCGCCTCACCGGAATGGAAATTAGTGAATTAACAGATGATGTTACTGATGGCGTAAAAAGTGCAGGTCAAGTAGTCAAAAATGTCGATCAAACTATTAACAGTGCTAAAACGCAAGCGAAAAAAGTTCAAGTTAGTACTCGTAGTTTGCTCTCAGGTGTAAAAGCTGCCTGGAAAAGTTTTAACCGTTCTAATAATAATATTCCCCCTAGTGGACATCGTTCTGTAGACCGCCTCCCACCAGGACAAAGAATGCCTGTGGATTTTCCAGAGCGATCGTCATCTTACCCCAACGAACCCTACCGCCCCACTTACCAACAAAGCAACGAAAACTCGGAAGCAGACGAAGACTAAGAGAGCCGCTCCCTGCCAACCTTTTTCCCAGTATTGAAATAATGCTGGTAAAATGGCGTACTATTAGAGTAAAGTAAAGAAGTGTAAAGAAATATTAGTTTTGCATTAACCTTTGATTAATAAAACTTCTTGGTAAATGTCCCAACTTGAGATTTCGGTAAAACAGCCAATGCAGCAAAAACCTTTCGTCAAAAGAGTTCTGGCATCCCTAGTAGCCTTTTTCCTTGCCTTATCAGTTTGGACAGTAGCGCCTGCGGTAGCGCAAGCATACGACAATCCAGAGTTACTACCGACCACTCAAACCCCAATTATTGACCTCGCCAAAACCTTCACCGACATTCAGAAGGAAGCACTGACAAAAGATATAGAAAATTTTGAAGCCAACACAGGCTGGAAACTTAGAGTATTAACACAGTACGATCGTACTCCAGGTAGAGCAGTCAAAAACTTTTGGGGCTTAGATGATAAAAGCGTCCTTGTAATTGCTGACTCCAGAGGCGGGAATATCCTCAACTTCAACGTCGGAGATGCCGTTTATCAACTCCTACCCCGGACTTTTTGGATTGAACTACAAACTCGCTTTGGTAATCTTTACTTTGTCCGCGAACAAGGCGAAGCTCAATCAATCATTCAATCTTTAGAATCTGTAAAAACGTGCTTAACTCAAGGTGGTTGCAACGTAGTTCCCGGTTTACCGCGAGAACAGTGGATTCTTACCTTAGTTACCTCTATTGTTGGGGGAGTAGTATTAGGATTCGCCGCTCATCCCCGGAAACCTGGACAAATCGTAGCATGGCAATGGGCGTTAATTTTCTCGCCATTGTGGGGAATTTTGTTTATTGCCTTCGGAATTGGCCCTGTAGTCAGCCGTACTGCTGAATGGTTGCCCTTACTACGTAACGTAGCAGGATTCGTCATTGGAGCTTTAGTTGCTTACCTTACTCCTGTGGTTAATTCTCCTTCGGAAGCTTCCAGCAGCCGTTAAGCATCAAGTTTAATTAATTATCCATATTTCACATATTAGGACGCAAAGAATGCAAAAGTTAATTTTGTATTCTTTGCGTTCTAGCTTTATGCTTTAAACGAACTTAAATAATACTTTAATCATCTAGGAACTTCGGGGGCAGTTTCTCATGGAATGGCATATAACAGATGCCCAAAGTTTAGCAATTATCGATCGCGAAATCGGCGAACACATCTTTTCCCCAGCAGAATACGAAATTGTCCGTCGGGTAATTTATGACACAGCTGACTTTGAATATAAATCACTGATTCGTTTTTCTGAAAGAGCCTTACAAGCAGGCGCAGCCGCTTTAGCTGCCCGCACCACCATTGTCGTAGATGTACCAATGGTACAAGTTGGCATTACACCAATCATCCAAAGCACTTTTGCCAACCCAGTTTACTGTAGCATGGACGCATTAACGCGCCCCCAAAAAGAAAAAACCCGTGTAGCTTGGGGAATTGAAACCCTCGCCAAACGCTACCCAGAAGGAATTTTTGTGGTTGGTCATGCTCAAACCGCTCTTTCTTCCCTAGTAGACTTAATCGAGAAAGAGGAAATCCGCCCAGCTTTAGTTATTGGGACACCCGCAGGTTTTGTGGATGTAGATGTTGCTAAAGAAAGATTACAAGATTCCCTCATTGCCCATATCCGCACCGAAGGACGGAAAGGAAGCGCCGTAGTAGCAGCTGCAATTGTCAACGGATTAGTAGAACTAGCTTGGCAAGCTTACGGACAAGAGGGCGTAGTCGGTGTTTAGTAAATTTGAGCTAGATTAGTACTCAAAATATGACTTTTTCACTGTCAACCCCCCCAGGAGAGATAAAATAATGTCTTACTACTTGTCTTATTTAATTCTGATCCCAGGAGCCATATTAATGTTCTGGGCTCAGAGTCAAATCAAAGGAACTTATCACCGCTACTCTCAAGTTCGTTCTACTATGGGCATGAGTGGTGCAGAAGTTGCTCAGGCTATCCTATCGAAAATGGGAATTCATGATGTTTCCGTTGAACCTGTAGCCGGAGAACTTACAGACCATTATGACCCCAGTGCAAAAGCTGTTCGTTTGTCTGAAGGAATTTATGGTTCTGATTCTCTAGCAGCTGCGGCGGTAGCTGCCCATGAGTGTGGTCATGTGTTACAAGACAAGCAAGGCTATAAATTCATGAATTTACGTGCCTCTCTAGTTCCAGCTGCTAATTTAGGTTCTCAACTTGGCCCATTCTTAGTAATTATTGGGCTTTTCCTCAGTTCAATGGGAACAATTTCTTCAGTATTTATTAATATCGGAATTGTCCTATTTCTGGGTGTAATTGCTTTTCATATCGTCACTTTACCTGTAGAATTTGATGCCTCTAGCCGTGCGCTTAAACTAATTAATCAAATGGGAATTCTCCAAGGAGAAGAGAATAAAGCAGCTAAAAAAGTTCTACAAGCAGCAGCTTGGACTTATGTCGCAACTGCCTTTTATGCTGTTTTACAATTAATTCAACTTTTGTTGATTTCCCGGAGTCGTAATTAATTGTTAGTTGTGAGGACTTTAGTCCTTCACTTTGTCTCAAAAACGACTGAAGTCGTCACAACGGACTTTTTATTTACCAATCATTGACTTTTTTAGGTTTTTTGGGTTGTTTTACAGGTCGTCTTTCTTCGGATTCAATTTCTTGTTCTACAGGTCTTCTCCTCTTTTCCCTATCCATCTTCTCGGATTTTTCAAACTTATAACTCAGTTCAGTAAACTCTTTTCTTTGTAGATAAGGATAGTCACTTACCCATAAATCGAGGTCGGAAATATAAATGTCAGTTACTTTGTTAATCATGGCTAAATCTGGTTTATTAGACATCACCAACATTTCGGCAACTTGACCTCTTCTGAGCGATTTATGAATACGTTTGAGAGGAACTTGTAGACTTGTAGAAAAACCTGTTTCATCGCCAACTTCTATATTTAGTCTTTTCTCTCGGTTTTCTACAATTACTAATTCGCCTCGTTTGTTAACGTTTTGTTCTTTTCCTACTACTTCTTCACTGATGTACAAATCCCAAATTTCACCTTTCCAAAAGCCACTGTATTTGTATTTGCGACACTCATAATTGCGTAAGCTAGCGTGAAAAATGGGCCCCCATAAAAAATAGGAAGCTGTAAAGATACCACTGAATAGAGCCAAAGGAGCATATTCTGGCCCTAAAAAAGTAACTTCAATCCACCAAATTAACATAGCGATGACTAAAGACATTAGTAGTCGCAGGATAAAAGCAGTTGGCTTACCCCAATAATATTTGTACTGGCTTCCTGTAGCCAGGATAGGGATTAGTTGTTCAAATTTTTGGCGGGTGATGGGAATGAGCATAATTAATAGGTGTTAAGTAATAGATAATGGTTATTTAGGGAAAGATTCAGAATTCTGAGATTTTCTTTTTATTGTGAATCTTGAATCCTGAATGCTGAGTTTTGACAAATTGCCAATTAACTACAAAATTTTCTCTAATCCATATACTAGCGATTTTAGTTGGGTAACTTGGCGAATTGCCAGTAGGACTCCGGGCATATAACAGGCTCGATCGCTTGTATCATGTCTTAAGGTGTAAACTTGCCCAGGTGCGCCAAAAATTACCTCTTGGTGAGCAATTAATCCGGGTAAGCGCACGCTATGAATCCGAATTCCTTCTTCTGCTAAACTACCCCTAGCTCCTGCTAATTTTTCCTCTTCCTTGACTAAAGGCGGATTGTAACTTTTACCCAGTTCTGCCAAGAGTTTAGCAGTTTGAACTGCTGTACCGCTAGGAGCGTCTGCTTTTTGATTGTGGTGGAGTTCAATAATTTCTACATGGTCAAAATATTTTGATGCTTGAACAGCAGCTTGTTGCAGCAGCACCATGCCAATGGAAAAATTGGGAATAATTAAGCAGCCAGTACTCGCTTTTTCGGCAAATTCTGCTAATTCTTGAATTTGTTGGGTACTCATTCCGGTAGTTCCGACGACTGGGCGCACGCCGTAAGCGATCGCAGACCGTACCGAATCGTAAACTGTACTAGGATGAGTAAAATCTACCATTACCCCCAGCTGTCTCTCTTGCGCCGCCATCGCCAACATTGGCTCAAACTGATTAGTAATTGGCACTTCTAATGTGCCACATCCAGCTATCTCACCCGCATCTTTGTCTAAAAGCTCTGGATTATGGTCGATTGCGCCCAATAGCGTCATATCACTTGCGCCAGCTACCGCTTTAATCACTTCACGACCCATTTTGCCAGCGGCACCATTGACCACAACGGGTATGGGATATTGATTCGTCATGTTCTCAAAAATATCCTTGCATCTAATAAGCGAATTCTAGACTAAAACAAATGTCGCGTTGAGTTCAAACATCCCAACGCGACAAGAAAAAATTCAGTTCCTTTGTTTTTTGGCAACGAGGAGGTGCAATCGAGGCGTTCCAGTATAACCTGAAATCGTTCATAAAATTACACTCAATTATCTTCAGATGATTGATTGCCTTCGTCATTATGGTTATCACTTTGGAAGGGATTTTGACCAATACCAAGTTCTTTTTTAGAACGTTTTAGTTGTTTCCACAAAGCCTTAATTTGTTTATACGCTTCTTCAGGAGGAAGCTTACCACCAGTTTCTAAAGCACAGATAAAATTAACCCTTTGGGTAAATTCTTGTAAATTAGCATTAAATACCAAATTCTCAGGATTGACTGCACCGTAGTAGCGGCTACGAGGGTAAAGAAAGTTTGTGCGATCGTTCATCGACTTCTCCAAAACCTGTTGCAAATATAGATCTAATTCTGTTGTAATCTATTTTTTGGGTATTGTAATCTCTTTTAGGATATATTAAAATTATTTGTTAATAACAATACATTCCACAGATACACTGAATTATTGACAAAAGTTGCTGTAAATTTTGTCTAGTATAACTGTTCATACTCTTAATTAATTAATATACTAAATATGATTAAACTAACTTTTAATAGACCTTTTGCAGAAGTCAGGAGAACAGGAAGAGGGAAAAGTTTTGAGTTATTTAATTTACCCTTGTTCCCTTGTCCCTTTTCTCCCATGCTTCTGAAGTCCCTTTGCTCCCTGCTTTATCCGCCTGCGGCGAAAGAAGCCATAATCAGAATTGAAAGTAAAAGTCCGGGAGTGAGAAGTAGCACCAACATTCCCAAATCATGTAGATTCATAGAAAATCCTCGCAGATTGTGATATGTTTTTTAGATTAAATCAAAAATTAAAAATATGGAGCAACTCTTAATCTGGGCTATCTTTGGATATGCTTTGGTTGTCGGAATAGGTGGTGTCTTTGGCTACATGAAAGCTAAAAGTACCAAATCTCTTCTAGCAGGCTCGACTAGTGGTTTAATTCTATTAGTTGCCTGGTTCTTAGCAACAAAAACACCAACAGTAGGACTAGGAATAGCAACTTTGATGGCTACAGTTTTGCTAGTAGTGTTTATTACTAGGTTTGTCCGCACTAGGAAATTTATGCCTGCGGGAATGATGATGTTGCTAAACTTAGTGGCGATGGTGGCGTTTTTGGCTGGTTGGTTGAATTTAGCTTAGTTACTCAGAAATTAACTCATAGTTAAACTGACATCACAGCTGAATTTGGTTGCTTAATTTTTACTTGATTGGCTTTATACTGACGTGCCATACTGACTGTTTTCGATAACACTCCTATTAGCTGACAAAGCACATCATCTGATATTGAATTAGCGGCTTCGATTCCGAAATACTTTTCTAGCATTACCAAAATCATGTATGCCCTTTGTAAGGGAACAGAACTTTCCATTGCTTTTTGAGTAAAACGGAACCATCGCTGTCTCATGATAAAAGCTTTTTGCCGCTCTGGGAAAGACTCTGGATGAATTAAACTGACTTCACCTATAGGAATTACCCGATTACAGTCTATGTCACAACTACCACCAACAGCGGCTCCATATCCGGCAAATTCTGCGTGATGTGGCTTACAAAGTATGATTCCACCTCGATAGCGGCTATCAACTTGTAATATTTGTCCACTATTTAACTGGGTCAAAACTTGTTTGGAGTTAACTGTAGCTTGTGGAAGAAGAGATTGCTGTGACATCTTGACCCCTGGAACCCTCTATTCTTATTATGAATCTTTTATTACAGGGATTCAGTGATGTCCGAAGGTTTTACAAGTGACTGTAATCTTGTAGAAAACTGACTTTATATCTTTGGCAAATGTGATACTACTCTTATTTGGTGATGATATCGATCGCAAATGCAGTTTGAGGAGATTTTAATCGATAATTCTCAGTAATCCATGTCGGATGCCATAGAGCAATCTGTTGATTAAAATTTGTTCTGGTTCGCTCAAAGTATCATTTAATAAGGCAGACCTAATTTGATAGCGATCGCTAATGGTAATCTTACCAGAAACCATTATTTGTCCGCAGAGAGCTTCTATAGGGATGGAATGCCAACAGTATTGAGATTTCATAGTTTTGCACCAAATTGTCTTTTCTTAAGTTAAGTTAAGTTAAGGAATAATAAACCTTTTGCTATTCCTCTAGTTTGATTACAAGTTCCCGGAAAAACAGTGATAATTCCTTAACTATTTTGTGACTCAAGTCATTGACAAAAATGGGCAAAGGGGTGGGTAAGAAAAGGGGACAATAGAGAATTCAAAACTAAAAACTCCCCCACTCTGTAAGGGCGGGTTTTGTAGATAATTTGTTGGTTGCAAGTCAGGATAATTGCTAAACCCGCCCCTACTCAAAACTTTCACCCTGCCTTCTCTAGGGAGTTAAGATAATTAATTGCTGTTGGAGGAGCGATCGCACTTTTTCCAAACTCAAATCAATACCTGTTAAAATTTCGGACAAAGTTTGCTGTTTCTCAGTATTATTATCACAAGCTTGCAAAAATTGAAATTCTGATTCCGTAAGATTAACTATTTGATAATCATAGTTAAATAGACATTTACTAGGCCATCCATCCATACAAGGGTTACGTTCAGGAATTGCGGCGAGTATTGCAGCATCAGAAGACCAATCTGATTTAATGAAAGGTGGACGTGCTAAGAAAAATTCGTAATGGGTGAAACTTTCGGGATCTAACAGTTCAATTAAGCGGTAACGTTCGCGATCGCTTAAAGTTTCTGCCTGAGCAATTAATTCAGGACTTTTGCCTAACAATCTTTCTAATTCCCAAGTTTTTGGATTAGAAAAACCGACGAATTCTAACCCAGAAGCATCGATTAATTCAAATAGAGATTCGACATTGTAATCAATTTCTTGGGGATGAACATACATATCAGCAAAACATTCATCTCGCTGATTTTCCATTGACCAACGTTCTTTTTCTCGCTTGACAATTCGGTTATTTATTGGTAATGAATTAAAGATTTGCCGACCAATTTGGACACCATCGCGGTAATCACCACGCTTGTTACCTTGGAGAAGAGCGATCGCTTTTTGCATTAATTGAATTTCCCAGCGTCCCAACTCCCCATAGACAAAAATATGAAATAGTCCACCAGGAGCTAATTTAGCGGCTAAAGATTGAATCCCTCGCTTGGGATCGGGTAAATGATGTAAAACTCCCACGCAGTTAATTAAATCGAACTCACCAGGGAGTTGTCCGGCATCATATAAACTGAGGTGATGGAATTGAACGCGGTTAGCACCAGAACGTTGACAACGTTCCTTTGCTACTGCTAGGGCACCTGCACTGAGATCGATCGCCGTTACCTCAGCTTCAGGATTCAAATGAACCAAATACTCAGTACCTACACCAGTACCACATCCAGCATCGAGAATCCGAATATCTTGCTTTGGTGGTTTTCTTCCCGTACAAAAGTTATAAGCTGCTAACCAATTCCAGCGCCAATTGTATCCCGGAGGCGGAGTATCCAACAGTGGTTCTGGTGGAAAAGGATAAGTATCGTAAAGACGTTGAACAGCAGAACTAATATCTTGATTGGTCATTGGTCGTTGGATTTTAGATTTTAGATTTTAGATTTTAGATTTTAGATTTTAGATTTTAGATTTTATCGATCCCATTCATAAATCTAAAATCGTTTTCCCCTTGACTTTTCTTCCCTTCCAGCCTTCTGCCTTGGAGCCTTCTACCTGGGAACTCTGAAACGTAACAAAACTTATCTTTTTTCTCAGTTTATGTATAAAGATAAAGTATGATGTGTGGTCAACAGTCGAATATTGTTGTACACACTTCTTAATAAATGAGTGTGGCAAGCACGAAACATTCTAATCTAAAGACTGGGTTGATTAACTCCAAACAGTCTTGATGGCCTGGTTTACCTCAGCCTGGTTCGAGGAGGCAAAAATCAGAGACTGTTATCAGGAGTAGGGGCAAAGCATTCTAATCATGAAACTTTGAACCAAATCAGGCGTACCCCAGTCGGGTTTAACAAAGGGTAGAAACTATAGGGAGCTTTTGAGATCCAATGAGTGTTAAAGCAAGTGGTGGAAGCTCAGTTGCACGTCCGCAGCTTTACCAAACCCTGCCAGTGGCAACAATATCCCAAGCGGAACAACAAGACCGCTTTTTAGAGCGTGGCGAACTGAACGAACTAGCTAGTTACTTCAGTTCTGGCAGCAAGCGGCTAGATATTGCCCAAACATTAACCAAAAATTCTGAAATCATCGTATCCAGAGCAGCCAACCGGATTTTCATCGGTGGTTCACCAATGGCATTCTTGGAAAAGCCGCAAGAAGCGCCAGTAATGACAATGGCTGGCACCACCTTGGATACAAGAGAGTCCATGAAATTGGGAACCACAACCTATATAGAAAGTGGTGGCGGTTTCTTGGAAGGAATCAGGTCATTATTTTCTGCATCTGGTGGTGGATCTAATGTGTCCGCAGGCTTCCGTCCGATTAACGTAGCCCGGTATGGGCCAGGAAACATGACCAAATCCCTGCGTGATTTGTCTTGGTTCTTGCGTTATCTGACTTATGCGATCGTTGCTGGCGATCCGAATATTATTGTGGTCAACACCAGAGGATTGCGGGAAATCATTGAAAATGCCTGCTCTGGGGAAGCAACCATCGTCGCGTTGCAGGAAATGAAAGCAGCGGCATTGGGTTATTTCCGGCAAGACCAAGAAGGGACAAACACAGTCAGCCAATATTTTGACGTGCTGATTGCTGAGTTTAAAGCTCCCACCCCTTCAGACAAATTACGGCAACGTCCTTCAGGAGATCAGCAAGGGTTACAACTCCCACAAATTTACTTTGCTTCCTCGGAACGTCGGCCCAAATTTGTCATGAAGCCCGGACTTTCTGCCAGAGAAAAACAGGAAGTAGTAAAGGCAGCATACAGACAGGTGTTTGAACGGGATATTACCCGTGCTTACTCACTGGGGATTTCCGATTTAGAGTCGAAAGTAAAAAATTGTGAGATATCGATGAAGGAATTTATCCGCCGTTTGGGTAAATCTCCTTTATATCGACAAAATTTTTATCAGCCATATATCAACAGTCGGGCATTAGAATTAGCTTTCCGGCACTTTTTAGGTAGAGGGCCTTCTTCACGGGAAGAGGTGCAAAAATATTTTGCGATCGTATCCCAAAAAGGCTTACCCGGATTAGTCGATGCAATTGTCGATTCTCAAGAATACTCCGATTACTTCGGCGAAGAAACCGTTCCTTACCTGCGGGGATTAGGACAAGAAGCGCAAGAATGTCGGAACTGGGGACCCCAACAAGACTTATTCAACTACAGTGCGCCATTCCGCAAAATACCCCAATTCCTCACCACCTTTGCCGCTTACAACCGTCCTTTGCCCGATCGACATCCTTATGGTTCTGGCAATGACCCATTAGAAATTCAATTTGGGGCAATTTTCCCCAAAGAAACCAGAAATCCTAGCGCCAGTCCCGCACCTTTTGGTAAGGATACCAGACGGATATTAATACGTCGCGGAGCCGGAATTGAGAACCAGTTGAGCCGACCCCAAGCACGGGGTAAAGCACCTGGATCGCTCGGTCCGAAGGTATTCAAACTTGACCAACTTCCCAGCTTTACAGGACTCGGCGGCAAACGAGGGAACAAGAGCCAAGGCATCAGTGTTAAATTCTCCGAAAGTTCTACCCAAGCAGTAATTCGAGCTTGTTACCTGCAAGTATTTGGGCGCGATGTCTATGAAGGACAACGCCTGAAAGTGCAAGAAATTAAGCTGGAAAATGGAGAAATTACAGTCCGCGAGTTTATCCGAGCCTTAGCGAAGTCGGATTTGTTCCGTAAGCTGTATTGGACTCCTTTTTACGTTTGTAAGGCAGTGGAGTACATCCATCGCCGCTTGTTGGGTAGACCAACTTACGGTCGTCAGGAGAATAATAAGTACTTCGATATTTGCTCCAAGAAAGGCTTATATGGCTTAATCGATGCCTTAATTGACTCGGTTGAGTACAACGAAGCATTTGGAGAGGATACTGTTCCTTACGAACGCTACGTTACTCCAGCAGGTTTAGCACTACGCTCCTTGCGAGTTGGTAGCATTGGCGAAACTGGAGCCAGAGTTGATAAGGAAGAAACACCAAGATTTGTAGAATTGGGTGCGGTTTCCGAATTGCGAACCGAGCCTGATGTACAATTCCGCATTAACCAAGGTGTTTCCAAGAAACGCGACCAAACAAAAGTCTTCAAGCTCACAGGTAATGACGATAAGCAAGCTGTAACAACTGTAATTCGAGCAGCTTATCGGCAAATCTTTGAGCGCGATGTAGAACCTTACATTGTCAAGAATGAGTTTACGGTTTGGGAAACTAAGCTCAGTAACGGCGAAGTTAACCTGAAAGAGTTTATTACTGCTTTAGGTGAATCGCAACTTTACATTAAGGAGTTCTACGCACCTTATCCGAATACTAAGGTGATTGAACTGGGAACCAAGCATTTCTTGGGTCGCGCACCTTTAGACCAAGTAGAAATTCGCAAATACAACCAAATTCTGGCAACTGGCGGGATTAAAGCATTTATCAATGCGATGACCAACAGTGCGGAATATGCTCAAGCTTTTGGTGAGGATACAGTACCCTACAATCGCTACTTGACTTTACCTGCGGCGAATTTCCCGAATTCTCAAAGGCTGTATAACCAACTGACTAAACAGAATAAAGATTTGGTTGTACCTAGCTTTACTCCAGTTAAGGCGAAGATGGATAACACCAAGATGCCTTTGATAGGTAAAGCGATGAGTGATTTGCAACGGCAAGCAAGGGAAGTAGATAAATCCAAGCCTTTGTTTATTGAGTTGGGTCGTTCTTTCACTAACGGTGCTGGACAATCGGTAGAAGTCGGTGTTGGTACTACTCGTCGCAAGCCAGCGCGGATTTACCGGATGAATCCTGGCATGACTCAGGCAGAGACAGCATTAGTGCTCAACGCCATTTACTGTCAGGTAATGGATGTGTTTAGTGGTCAGGTGCCTGCTGAGTTCCGGCGCACGGATTTAGAAAGTAAGTTGCGGAATGGGGAAATTTCTGTCCGGGAGTTTGTCCGTTCTTTAGCGGGTTCGGAAATTTATCGTCGCAGATTCTATACTCCTTACCCGAATACTAAGGTGATTGAGTTCTTGTTCCGGCATTTGTTGGGACGTGCTCCAGCAACGCAAGCAGAAATTCGCCAATACAACCAAATTTTGGCTTCGGCGGGATTGAAGGCGGCAGTTGAGGCAATGGTTGATAGCCCAGAATATGCTCAATATTTTGGTGAGGATGTCGTACCTTATAATCGCTTCCCATCTTTGCCTGCTGGCAACTACTTGGGTAGTGTGAAGGCAGCTACAGATTTGGTGAAAACCCCTTGGTCTAGCCTGTCACCTTCTTATCTAGGTGGTCGAGTCTAAGAAGAAAGGCTCCAGGGCTCCAAGGCTCTAAGGCAGAAGGTTCCAAGGGAAGAAAGGGTAAAGGGTAATAATTCTCCTTGTCCCCCCTGCTCCTCCCTTGCTC
>NZ_JADEWG010000319.1 GCF_015207735.1 [Phormidium] sp. LEGE 05292 | reverse complement strand
GAAAATCATTTAACTAACTATCTCTTCAACTCTCCCTACCTCCCCACCTCTTCTGCCAACCGTCTTCCCCAGTACCCAGTCCTTAGTCCCCAGTCGCTATTTTTTGGAATAAAACGCGATAAACTGGTTCTCCTTTGTTGAAGGTAGCGATTTCGCGTTCGGTGGGGACTGGGAGGGGGTTTTGAGTTAACCATTCGGTTGTTCCTTGTTTTTGGAAAGCTGGGTGTGCGGAGAAGCGATCGCGCATTTCCACTGCCACCGCTTGCACATCAGATTGAATAAACACTTCACCACCAATCACCAAATAATTAGCTAGATCAGCTACCGTTTCTGGTTGTACCATGCGCCGTTTTTGGTGGCGTTTTTTAAACCAAGGATCGGGAAATTGAATAGTAACTCGTTGCAATTTTCCGGGAGGAAGGGAACTGAGGAGAGGGCGCAAAGAGTTATTCACATTGCAGAATAAGTAATGTAAATTCGCCAATGCCAATTGATCCCGACATTGATTTGCTTCATCTACCAAAGGTTCGCGAATTTCCAACCCTAAAAAATTCCAATCAGGCTGAATCTGTGCCATACTCAACACAAATCTACCCCTTGCACAACCAATGTCCAAATGTATTGGTTGACCCAGATCGGCATAAATTTGACTCCAGTCTGGTGGATTTGTTGGCGTTTGATACTTCCTGCTTAGTGGGTTAACGTGCTGACGGACTCGGACAAGTGCCAAAATTTTTCCTCCTTTTTCGCAATTAAACTACACAGATAGAGGTCGTTAAGGCTCAGCATTAGCTATACTCGACGGGGATCAAGGTTTTGCTCATTTAAATCTAGATTGCCATCATGAGTTTAGAATTTCGCTTCGCAGTGGCTAGCGATTTACACATCGCCCTTCCTCACACCATTTGGGACAATCCTTCTCGGTTTCATTTGGTAGAAGTCGGCATTCCGGCTTTGGAATTGATTTTTCAACATTTAGCTCAACTCGACCTGGATTTTTTATTAATACCGGGAGACTTAACTCAACATGGTGAACGGGAAAATCATGCTTGGTTACAATGGCGTTTGGCGCAGTTACCTTTTCCAGTTTACGTTGTACCGGGAAATCATGATGTACCTGTTTTAAAGGCAAATGAAAAATCTATTGGTTGGGCTGATTTTCCTAGTTATTATCAAAAATTTGGTTACGATAATCCAAAACAACTTTATTACTCTTGTGAAATTTTGCCTGGGGTGCGTTTAATTGGTTTGAATTCTAATAATTTTAATGAAAAAGGCGATCAAATCGGACGTTTAGATGATACTCAATTGGAGTGGTTAAAAGGAGTTTTGGCAACTGCTACGGAAGATGTAATTTTGGTGATGATTCATCATAACGTGGTGGAACATTTACCGGGACAATCTCAACATAAAATGGGGCGCAGATATATGTTGGAAAATGCGCCCCAGTTGTTAGAAATTTTGCGTCCCAAGGTGCAGTTGGTGTTTACTGGACATTTGCACGTTCAAGATATTGCTGAAGATCGGGGAATTTATGATATTACGACTGGTTCTTTAGTTAGTTATCCTCACCCTTATCGAATTTTACATTTTCGGGTTGATGAGTTGGGGAGAAAATGGTTACAAATTGAAAGTAATCGGATTGATTCTTTACCAGAATGGCCTGATTTACCGCAGTTTTCGCGGGAGTGGATGGGCGATCGCTCTGGGCAATTTATGCTCCGTTTATTAACAGAACCACCTTTAAATTTACCGATAGAAACTGCTCAGGAATTAGCCCCTAGTTTACGTTATTTCTGGGCAGATATTGCCGCTGGTGATGGGATGTTTGATTATCCAAATTTCCCCCCAAAAGTCAGGCGTTATTTCCAAAATTTTAGTGCCACAGGGAGCGATCGTACTCCGGCAATGATTGACAATTACGCCACTCTGTTGCTTTAGGGGTTAGGGGTTAGGGG
>NZ_JADEWG010000318.1 GCF_015207735.1 [Phormidium] sp. LEGE 05292 | reverse complement strand
ATGCCTGAAGTACGCTAATCTCATAATTAACGCGATTGATTTTCTCCCCTCCAGAAGCGTCCACTTCTACGACAATTTCCCGCCAGCTATTTTTGAGTACTCCATCTATGAGAACTTCATCTTCTGGGGAATAATAATGTTGAGAACTCCCCGTATATTTCTTAATTAAGTCTAGCGCCTTAATCACAGGTTGGTAAAGTTCATTATTCGAGCGAAACTCTAAAGCTAAGAGAATTTGTGGCACCATCCGGCGGTAATGGTGTAAATAAGAAGCTCGCATTACCGTGTAAACTCTTTCTCGGTAAGTAGGGCCGCTCGACTTAAATTCTTTCACTAAATTCTTTAAGGTAGATGGACTGACCACTGGATAAATGACATCTTTAACTGGTTCCTCTGGATGTTCTAAAGAAGCCGTTGCCATGCGAAATAAAATGTTATTCTTCCCACTGACTCGCTTGAAATCGGCAATTAATTCCTTATCTACCTTTCGTTCAGCACGAACACCAATGCGATGTACGATTTGAATTAATAATTCAACTAAACTGTCTGTAATTTCTTGACTTCTTTGCCAACAAAATGCGGCAACTAGTGTGTAACGAATCGGGTCGGGATGCCGACGTAATTCCCTTGGTGGTTCAGCCGAAGCCCGTTGTCTATAATGATGTATAATTTTTGGCGAGACATTAGCAAATAAATTTTCTGATAATCCCAATTGCCGAATAGTTTCTAATTTCTCAATCTCTTTGAGTAAACTATCCAGACCTACACGACCTGGGTCAGCTTTCAGATTATTAAAATCAAATGGCTGAGATTCGGTAGATTCTTCTAAAGCTTTATCTTTATTTAAAATCCCATCGATTTTCGTTTTAGTTTCTTCTGAAATCTGAGCGGATGTGGTAGCACAAAAGTTTTGTTCTTCTGTATGAAGTGCAGAGCGAATTAACCTTTCAATTCGGTCACTAGTGGGGGGTTCAATTTTTAATTCTCGTAACCGTTGATATACAGTTTCAGTTAAATGCTGTTGGTTGCGGTCATAGATTAGTACTTTTTCGATTAACCATTCATTTAAAGAATGGAAATCGGCAACTGTGGCTTCTCTAAACCCATAAAAAGCACGAATTTGTGCCCGATGATATTCAATTGTACGTCCACTCCACTTATATTCACGCCATTGGGAAGCTGACACTTCCACTTGAAGTGCTACGTAGGAGACAACGGATTTAGGAATTTCTTGCTTTTTTACAGGGAACCGAGCATCTTGAGAAAAACATTTGAGTAAAACCGCGAACCCAAGCCGACTAGCTCCAGTTTTATTCGCCAGTAGTGTCCTTTCTTCCTCAAGCAGGGTGAAATGTTCAATTAATTCTTCTGACTCCCACTGGCGTTTCACGTAGATTACTCCCTTACATCAACAGAATTCTAGTATGACGACAAAACTGACCCCCATATCCGCTTTTAGGACTTGTTTTGGCTCAATTGTGCGTAAGGAGTGCCACAGTGAGGACAAAATTTATGTTTAAACGATGCGATGGGTTCGCCGCATCTGATGCAACAGCAACGTAGTTGAGTGCCACAAAGTAAACAATACTTAGCTCTTGGCAATGTCCATGAGGGGTCTGGGTTATTACCTCCTTTCCAGCATTGGGGACAGTATTGTTTCTTTTGTACGCCTTCTACGGGTTGTCCAGAGACGACAGCATCGAGGTATTCTTCTGGGATATTGAAGGCGATGGCTAACCCTTTTTTGGTTTTTTCATTAAGTCGAGTAGTTTTACCACGTTCCAATTTTCCCAGGCTTTGAAGATGAATACCTGCGGCAGAAGAAACTTGTTGTTGGCTCATTTTCAAGCTCTTTCGCAATCTTTTGATGTAATGGTCGAGAGATTCTTGCGGTTCAGGAGCGGTTAGAGAGTCAAAAGTATACATAAAAATCTGTAAACTTTTCCTGAGATAAAGTGTTT
>NZ_JADEWG010000317.1 GCF_015207735.1 [Phormidium] sp. LEGE 05292 | reverse complement strand
AAGAGACAGCCCCCCATCTCCCCATCAGCCTAAATATTCAATTTAAATGCGTAGCAGTTTACCCAAGTGGTGTCTGACTGGATAGATATCCTGACCGTCGATAAAAACTTCTCTATGATAGATAAGTTTGATGAGGAATGAGTAGGAATTTGGCTATTTAATCAAGCTCTGAACTGTGAAAAGTGCGGGTTAGTTTGACTGTCTGCCGATAGTCTTGCTTTCTGACCCTGGTAGCTGCCCACCCCGATGCTGCTATCTCTTGCAGATAGGAATTAGGTGCGCCCCCAGTAATAAGGGTGTGGGTTTACCACAGTGGTGGCTACTGAATCACCTCCGAGCAAGGAGGAATCCACCTTAACTATTTTTTTCGTGAATCCAAGCGGGAGCAAAATTCCCAAGGGATAGACGAATTTGGTGAAATAAATAGCCAGACTAAGTTTGAGCTTTTTCTGGGATGGTCAACCCTCCAGTTGCGACAGTTTTTTCAGCAAAATTTCTGAGGTTCACGAAATTGTTTCTGGAAGCTAGTACACAAAAGGGTTGAAGCGTTAAGAGTTTCAACGACCATCCTGACAAGGGGTGGATTGAAAGATCCTACAAAAGATTTCTGTGATTGAAATTTAAAGTTTCAACGACCATCCTGACAAGGGGTGGATTGAAAGGAATCTATTTACTCAGTCAAGGCGGATTCTTGGCTGGTTTCAACGACCATCCTGACAAGGGGTGGATTGAAAGAAGTATTTTGGATTAGTCATAATTATTCTCTAAATAAGGTTTCAACGACCATCCTGACAAGGGGTGGATTGAAAGGTGCAATTTTGGCGACCATAGCTTTAGCTAAAATTCAAGTTTCAACGACCATCCTGACAAGGGGTGGATTGAAAGTTAATTAACGCACTTAGAACGCAAGTTAAGATATCAATGTTTCAACGACCATCCTGACAAGGGGTGGATTGAAAGTCTAATTTTCCTTTTGCTAAATATTTCCATTGATGTTTCAACGACCATCCTGACAAGGGGTGGATTGAAAGAGAAAATAGTCAGGTTGGATGCGGATCTACTTTTAAGTTGTTTCAACGACCATCCTGACAAGGGGTGGATTGAAAGCTTTTTCCAAGCAAGCTAAGACGGTACTAGCAGCTTGCGAGTTTCAACGACCATCCTGACAAGGGGTGGATTGAAAGTTGTACAAGCAATCTAGGTGGAAATTATAATCCCGAAGTTTCAACGACCATCCTGACAAGGGGTGGATTGAAAGGTGGTAATTGGGGCGCGGGATAAACCTCTACTTTAGGTTTCAACGACCATCCTGACAAGGGGTGGATTGAAAGACTGTAAATTGCCAATTTCAATTGTTGAATTTGTCGAGTTTCAACGACCATCCTGACAAGGGGTGGATTGAAAGATCGCCCCTCTCGCAAAGTAGGGGCAACCACAAAGTTTCAACAACCATCTTAACTAGAGGTAGGTTGAGATCTGCTTTCATCGGTCGTTAGGTCTTACAATCATGACTCCTCTCTCTTTAATACAAGGTGGATTGAAAGGCGCACCTCGTTCGGGATTTTCTCGATTTGTCGTTTTAGCGCTTGTTAGCGATAGAGATACAATTAAAGTAACCTCTTAGCCTTCTGTTTGAAGTTTGGAAAAGTATTCAACACCTTTGTTAAATATTGTTAGCACACTTTTTTAAGGACTTTAATGTGGCAAAGCGGTCATTAATTTGTCAATACGGACACGAATTTGTCAACGCGGACAAATAAAGTGGCAATCGATATTTAACTGGATCGGGATGACAGGATTTGAACCTGCGGCCCCCTCGTCCCGAACGAGGTGCGCTACCAAGCTGCGCTACATCCCGGATTTAACAAATCAGCTTTTCAATTATATCATAAATTAGGGGATTGGGGATAGGGGGAAAAGGGAAAATTTATTCGCTCAAAACTCAAAACTCAAAACTTCCCCCCCTGCC
>NZ_JADEWG010000005.1 GCF_015207735.1 [Phormidium] sp. LEGE 05292 | reverse complement strand
GCAGGGCTAATTCATTTTCAACGGAGAAATTGATTTGTGAAGGAGAGATAATGCAAACAACGGAAAAATCATCTTTCCCCTTGTCCCCTTGTCTCCTTGTCCCCTTGTCCCCCCATCCGGTTAATTTTATTTGATGACCATGAATTAGCCCTGGGGGGATGGGGGAGTTGTAGAATAATTCTCCCCATCTCCCCATCTCCCCATCTCCTCATCTCCCCATCTCCTCTGCCCCATTGTTAAAACTTAACAATAGTGATTGCATTTTTTCCTTTCGCTCTATATGATAGAGTCTTGTGTTCAATAAATACAGTATTCCGACCGACTAACCGTATTTTCAAAAGAGGGAGAGAGAATGAGTCAGTGGCATAGCACCACAAAACAAGGGCAATCCTTATATAGGATAGTTGCTCGTGCAGCTTCTATGGTCAGACAGTGGTGCCAAAAGCGGCTGAACTTCAAGAGTAAGCTAAGCGGATTCAAGAGTTTCGTCAGCTTATTTTTAGTGGGAGTAAGTTTAAGTGTGGCGATCGCCTCCTGTGGAGGAGGAGGTTCCAACGCGCCGAATACTTCCACTCCAGGTGCAACTTCGGGAGCTCAAGGCGACGTTAAAGTAACTTTAGTTTCTTATGCAGTCACCCGTGCTGCTTATGAAAAAATTATCCCTCAATTCACTGCCAAATGGAAACAAGAACATAATCAAAACGTAACTTTTACCCAAAGTTATGGCGGTTCTGGTTCTCAAACAAGGGCTGTAATTGATGGTTTAGAAGCCGATGTTGTCGCATTAGCATTAGAACTGGATACACAAAAGATTGAACAGGCAGGATTAATTCAACCAGGTTGGCAAAGCGAAGCACCTAACAATTCTATTGTCACTAAATCGGTAGCTGCTTTAGTGACTCGCGAAGGAAATCCTAAAGGAATTAAAGGTTGGCAAGAACTGGCAAACCCAGGTGTACAAGTGATTACCGCTAACCCGAAAACTTCCGGTGGTGCTAGGTGGAATTTCTTAGGTTTATGGGGATCAGTAACCCAAACCGGAGGTGATGAAGCCAAAGCTTTAGATTACACCACCAAAGTATTTAAAAATGTTCCAGTATTACCCAGAGATGCTAGGGAAGCTAGCGATGTCTTTTTCAAACAAGGTCAAGGCGATGTGTTGATCAACTATGAAAATGAAGTAATTTTGGCAGCATTAAATGGTCAAAAATTACCTTATGTAGTACCCCAAGAGAACATCTCTATTGATGCTCCTGTAGCGGTGGTAGATAAAAATGTTGACAAACATGGAACTAGAGAAGTTTCCGAAGCTTTTGTGAAATTCTTGTTCACGCCAGAAGCGCAACGAGAATTTGCTAAAGTCGGTTTTCGCTCAGTCGATCCAACTGTAGAACAGGAGTTTTCTAAGCAATATTTACCGATTAAAACCCTGTACACAGCCAAAGATTTTGGTGGCTGGAGTGAAATTCAGAAAAAGTTCTTTAATGATGGCGCTATTTTCGACCAAATTCTGGCTAAAAGTGGCAAATAAGGAATAATGGCTAAGTTAAAACACAGGTTCTCAGAATTAAGTAGTGTGACTAAGATGAGGATAAAAATGCAAATTCCTCAAACCTATCAAAATGAACCTGTGCTTTCTCGGTTAACTTCAGAGCATGGCTTAATTTTCAATATTACTAAAGCAATTTTAGGAGGAAAACATCAAGAATATTGGCTTGATTTAGAATTAATTGGTACACCTGAGCAAATTGAAAGGGCGATCGCTTACCTACGAAAACTCCAAGTAAAAATTTGGGGAAAACCTAATCCCGATGGCGATGCTTGGTAAATTCATTAACGAGGATAATCAAATGGCAACCTCTAACCAAATCGAACCCGCATTTCAACAAATTCATCCCAGCAAAGATGCAGCAGGAACATCTAACGCCGTTCCAGACGATCGACCAACCCAAACTCGCATTCGCATTAAAATTCCCCAAAAATATCATCAAGAACCAGTAATTTCTCGGTTGATTTCCGAGCATAAATTAACCGTAAATTTGAATCAAGCTTTACTAGGAGCAAATGCTAGTAATGATGGTTGGTTTGATTTAGATTTACAAGGTTCAAATCGTCAAATTCAAAGTGCCTTGATTTACTTGGCAGAAATGGATATAGAAATCTGGAGTAAATCCACCGATCCCGAAGAAGAAATTTGGTGATCGAAATAGCAAAACTCCCCATCAAAATGGGATAATTTGCTAATTAAACTGCAAATTTATTCACCCAAAAAGCAGCAACAAAAATTAACTCGAAGGAAAATTTCATTCTATGGCTGTATCTTCTACTCCTGGGCTGACTCGTGCGGGAAAAAACCCCCTGAGTCAGCTATTTAATCTCTCTTGGCCTTGGCGAATTATGTTTGGGTATCTGAGCATAATGTTATTTTTGCCAATGGCAGCTTTGTTTTTAAAGGCGAGTACAGTCGGCCCTGCGGAATTCTGGAGAATTGCTACCACTCCAGTAGCCCTTTCTGCTTATGAAGTTACCTTTACCACAGCATTAATTGCCTCATTAATTAATGGCTTATTTGGCGTATTAATTGCCTGGGTTTTAGTCAGGTACGACTTTCCTTTAAAGCGTCTGGTAGATGCAGTAATTGACTTACCTTTTGCTTTACCTACCTCAGTGGCAGGGTTAACTTTAGCCACAGTTTACAGTGATAATGGTTGGATTGGTTCTTTACTCGCACCTTTAGGAATTAAAGTAGCATTTACTCGCCTTGGTGTCGGGGTAGCAATGTTATTTATTTCCCTACCTTTTGTAGTACGAACCTTGCAACCTGTTTTACAAGAAATGGAAAAAGAAGTAGAAGAAGCAGCTTGGAGTTTAGGTGCTTCCCATGCCCAAACATTTTGGAAAGTAATTTTACCGCCTTTAATTCCACCAATATTAACCGGAGTCGCCTTGGGTTTTTCCCGTGCAGTGGGAGAATATGGTTCAATTGTAATTATTTCTTCCAGTATTCCCTTTAAAGATTTAATTGCTTCCGTGTTAGTTTTCCAAAAATTGGAACAATTTGATTATGCAGGTGCAACTGTAATTGGTACAGTTTTGTTACTCATTTCTTTGATTATGTTATTAGCAATTAACATTTTGCAAGCATGGGGGCGGCGTTATGAATAGAAGAGAAGCTAAATGGGTGAAGCCAGTTTTAATTACGATCGCCCTAAGTTACTTAGGCTTACTAATATTAGTTCCGGCAGCTAATGTCTTTTACCAAGCTTTTAAAGACGGCGTAGGCCCATTTTTTAACAACCTCACCCAACACGACTTTTTAAATGCAGTTTGGTTGACAGTATTAATTGCCGCAATTGTCGTACCAGTTAATGCGATTTTTGGTTTGTGTACTGCTTGGGCGATCGCCCGCAACAAAAACTTCCCCGGTCGTACCCTACTATTAAGTATCATCGACCTACCTTTTGCCATCTCACCAGTAGTCGCAGGTTTAATGATCGTCTTACTTTATGGACGTAATGGTTGGTTTGGCCCTTGGTTAGAATCTGCTGACATTAAAATCATCTTCGCCCTTCCCGGAATGATCCTCGCCACAGCTTTTGTTACCTTACCTTTCGTCGCCAGAGAAGTAATTCCCGTACTCGAAGAAATAGGTTTAGACCAAGAAGAAGCTGCCAGAACATTAGGCGCAAAAGACTGGCAAATCTTTTGGCGCGTCACCTTACCTAGTATTCGTTGGGGTTTACTATATGGCTTGATTTTAACTAATGCTAGAGCTATGGGAGAATTTGGTGCAGTCTCGGTTGTTTCCGGTAATATAGTCGGCAAAACTCAAACATTACCCTTATTTGTGGAAGAAGCTTATAAACAATACCAGACACCAGCCGCTTTTTCCGCAGCAGTCTTACTAGCATTTTTAGCAGTAGTCACCCTGGTACTAAAAGAAATCCTAGAGCGCAAAACTCGGATTAAAGATGTAGAAGAATAATTGGGTAATTTCAGATTATAAAAATTCAAATTTTCAGTAACAAGTTTAGCTTTTTTCTGTAATTTGAAAATTTTAATCTGAAATCACCACCTCCAAATAGCAATTAGCATTTAGTATTTGCTCAAGCCATATTGTTTTCAATTGACCAACGTGCCAGTTCTGTGCGATTATGCAGTCCAGTTTTGCCCAGCATATTTGACACATGACTTTCTACTGTACGTTGACTGACATTTAGTTCCTCTGCTATTTCCCGATTAGCTAAACCTCGCGCTACGTGCTGTACCACTTTCAGTTCCGTTGGAGTTAATTGCACATCAAAGGGAACGGTAATTCTCTGATTGCTATCTCCGTTAACTGTGTAGTTCCGTAGCCGTTCAGTCTGCTTAAGCGAAGATTCCACTTGAGCCACTAGTTCTTCTGGCTCAAATGGTTTTACCATATATACATCTGCACCTGTGTTCAAGCCTTTGACTTTATCTTGGCTTTGACCTTTAGCAGAAAGGAACAACACCGGAATCCAATTGGTTTGAGGATTTTCCCTAACGTGCTTGACAAAGGTATATCCATCCATTTCCGGCATCATCACATCACAGATAATTAAATCTGGGGTGTCATTTTCCAGGACTTCTAACGCTTGACGACCGTTTTCAGCCGTGATTACTTCATAACCCCGAAATTCTAAGTAATCTTTGACTAGTAAGATTAGGTTAGGGTCATCATCAATTAGCAGTAGTTTTTTTGTATCTCTCACACGAGTTTCCTTAACCATGCTTTACCACTTGCCTATACTGGCGGCAATTACGTTTGCAATTGCTTTCCCCCAGTATTATCTACATTGTACTGAACAAACTGTTGAGTAGAGTTTGTTAAGTAAGTAACAACCAGTATACGTTACTGGAAATCAGCAGTTCGTCAAAAACCGAGAGAAACATAGTAGTAATACTGAGTTAAGCGGTTTAATTGCAATGATAATATCTGCATTCGACAAAAACATCTCCTTGCTAAACGAACACGATCGGAGTAAGATATCCAGGGTTTAAACTTTAATTGTCACTCGGAGTTACAGTTAAAGTAGCATCCGGTAGTGGATGAGTTACAAAAGCATACTCCTGCACAACTTGATTGCCAATTAAATGTTCCTGAATAATTCTTTCAATCACTTCTGGGGTAGCACTGTGGTACCAAACCCCATCAGGATAAACTACTAGGATCGGCCCAGAACAACAAACTCTTAAGCAGTTTGCTTTAGTCCGAAAGATGCAATTAGGTTGATTAACTGTTGGTTTATCTAATTGTAATTCTTTTAGACGCTTTTTTAAGTAATTCCACGCTTGTAAACCTGTTTCCTTTGAACAGCACTGCGCCAAACTTTGGTCTGCACAAATAAAAATATGCCGTTGAATTTGGTTGATGCCTAAGTTTTGCACGCAAATAGCCAAAGCATCACTTTGTGAAGACTCACAAACATTACAAGTTTCATTATCAGGCTCAATTGCTGCGTTCTCCATATTCCTTGCCTCTACCTTATTCGTACTAATAAATCATGCCTCACCCGACTGAGTTCGGGAACCCGTACACAAAAATTTATTGTCATTGAGGCACTGCTCGTTTTAAATTAGCACTCAGGAGGTGAGAGTGCTAAGAGCGATCGAAAAGGTAAAGAGTGATAAAGAACTTATACCTAAATCGAGACGCACTTGCTTTCCTCATCTCTGTTGTAAGAAACGAGAAAAGCTCTGGAGATTGGAATTAACTATGGCTGCTGTATCATTGAGCGTTTCCACCGTTAAACCATTAGGTGAACGAGTGTTTGTAAAAGTAAGTGCTGCTGAAGAAAAGACTGCAGGCGGTATCCTACTTCCCGACAATGCGAAAGAAAAACCCCAAGTTGGAGAAGTTGTGCAAGTAGGCCCCGGCAAGCGCAATGATGATGGCACTCGCCAAGAATTAGAAGTGAAAGTTGGCGACAAAGTTCTCTACTCCAAGTATGCTGGCACCGACATCAAACTCGGTAGCGAAGAGTACGTTTTACTCTCTGAAAAAGACATTCTGGCGATCGTTAGCTAGTGCGAGAAGGCAGAAGGCAGAAGGCAGAAGGCTCCAAGGAAAGAAGGAAAGAAGGTTTGTAAACAGCCTCTTCACTTGATTTGTAAATGTATAGTCATTTCTGCCTGGATGCACTAAATAAAGTCATTAGTCATTAGGAAAAAACAAATGACAAATGACAAACACCCCAAATTTAAATTACCCAATCACTGTAAATCACTGAAACAGAAAAACTATGGCTAAGCGCATCATCTACAACGAAAACGCTCGTCGTGCCCTCGAAAAAGGAATTGACATTCTAGCTGAAGCAGTTGCGGTAACATTAGGCCCCAAAGGTCGCAACGTAGTGTTAGAAAAGAAATTCGGCGCACCTCAAATTGTTAATGATGGTGTGACCATTGCTAAAGAAATTGAACTCGAAGATCATATTGAAAACACTGGCGTTGCTTTGATTCGTCAAGCTGCTTCCAAAACTAACGATGCTGCTGGCGACGGTACTACCACTGCGACAGTTTTAGCTCATGCAATGGTAAAAGAAGGGCTGCGGAACGTTGCTGCTGGTGCAAATGCGATCGCACTAAAACGCGGTATCGACAAAGCTACCAACTTCTTAGTAGAACAAATTAAAGCACACGCTCGTCAAGTAGAAGAAACCAAAGCCATTGCTCAAGTTGGTACCATCTCTGCTGGTAACGATGAAGAAGTCGGCAACATGATCGCCGAAGCAATGGATAAAGTTGGTAAAGAAGGCGTGATTTCCCTAGAAGAAGGTAAGTCCATGACTACCGAGTTGGAAATCACCGAAGGGATGCGCTTTGATAAAGGTTACATCTCTCCTTACTTTGTAACTGACGCAGAACGGATGGAAGCTATTTTAGATGAGCCTTTCATTCTGTTAACTGACAAAAAGATTGCTTTGGTACAAGACTTAGTACCAGTTCTAGAACAAGTTGCTCGTTCTGGTAAGCCATTGCTGATTATCGCGGAAGATATTGAAAAAGAAGCTTTGGCGACTTTGGTAGTTAACCGCCTGCGTGGTGTGTTAAACGTAGCTTCTGTGAAAGCTCCTGGTTTTGGCGATCGTCGCAAAGCTATGCTGGAAGATATCGCAGTCCTCACTGGTGGTCAAGTAATCACCGAAGATGCAGGTCTGAAGCTGGAAAGCACCAAGCTGGATATGCTAGGTAGAGCACGCCGCATCACCATCACCAAAGACAATACTACGATCGTTGCTGAAGGTAACGAAAAAGCAGTTAAAACTCGCTGCGATCAAATCCGTCGTCAAATGGAAGAAACTGAGTCTTCTTATGACAAGGAAAAACTGCAAGAACGTTTGGCTAAACTAGCTGGTGGCGTTGCAGTTGTAAAAGTCGGTGCAGCTACCGAAACCGAAATGAAAGACCGCAAGCTGCGCTTAGAAGACGCAATTAACGCAACTAAAGCTGCTGTAGAAGAAGGTATCGTTCCCGGTGGTGGTACAACCTTAGCTCACTTGGCTCCTCAAGTTGACAAATGGGCTAACGGCAACCTGACTGGTGAAGAGTTGACTGGCGCTTTAATTGTAGCTCGTGCTTTGACCGCTCCTCTGAAGAGAATTGCTGAAAATGCTGGTCAAAACGGCGCGGTAATCGCTGAAAGAGTGAAGGAAAAAGACTTTAACGTTGGTTTCGATGCGGCTAAGAACGATTTCGTTGATATGTTTGAAGCTGGTATCGTTGACCCCGCTAAAGTAACTCGTTCTGCGTTGCAAAATGCTGCTTCTATTGCCGGAATGGTGTTAACCACCGAATGTATCGTGGTTGACAAGCCTGAGCCAAAGGATAATGCTCCTGCTGGTGCTGGCGCTGGCATGGGTGGCGATTTCGATTACTAAGTTTAATTGGGTGGGCTTTTTGCCTGCCCTTTGTATAAAACAGCTGCTTCCTTTGTGGGGGTGGCTGTTTTTTTATTTTGAACCGCAAAGGACGCGAAGAGCGCGAAGAGAAGAGGAAGAGTGTTTCTTTAAGTTGTAGAGGTAAAGTGATAGATATTGAGTTACTAAGGGCAAACTAAAAATAAGACTTTAGAAGTTTAAGTAATGAGGGATAGAAGTTATGAGTTGGAAATGTCCTTACTGTGGCTCAGACAAGGTGCATCCTGAAGGCGGTGGAGGATTGGCAATGCTCGGTAAAGCACCAGAACAACACTTATTCTGTAGCAATTGTCATCGCAGTTTTCCTTATGATAGCGGTAAATCCTCCACATCAAGCCCGAATACGAATGAACAAAGTCAGAAAAAGCAAAAAAAAGGCTGGTTTTTCTAGTAAGCAACTGTGAGGAAATACCATTTCAACACAATCAATTCTAGTAGCGGTATTAGATTAATTAAGGTGCGTCATAACCTTAAATTTTTTAGTGTTTTTTGCCTAAATTTATCTTATTTGACGCACCCTGCAAACTACAAAAAATCGTAATTTTTCTCTTTCTTCGTGTCCTTCGTGTCTTCGTGGTTCAAAAAAATTTTTTAACTATTAAAAAGACTAATATGTTCTGATGGGCAGTGGAGTTTTAATGATGAAGAAGCCTGAGTTTAATAATATGAATCGTCAAGAATTGAGAGCTTATATTTTAAGTCATCGAGAAGATGATGATGCGCTCGAAGTTTTAATTAAACGCAGAAATCCCAATAGTCCAAAATATCCTTTTCCCCAAACTGATGAAGATTTCCGAGAAATGGAACAGATACTTAAGAGAAAATTGGGAAACACTGGTGGAGAAGCAAACTGAGAATTAAATGCGATCGCTATGATTAAAATTAAGACTGATTGTACTCTGCTAAGAAATTGCGATCGGATTTTTTAACGAGAGCGATCAAAAACTTCGGGTAATCTATGTTTGTAAAAAAGCCATAATTTGCTCTGGAGTCAAAGGATTTAAGCCTGTGATTCCCTGAAAATCACTAACATTGTAAGTAGCAAAATAGTCAATATTTGCATCTAAAATCAAAGCAGCTAACCGAATATCAAAAATTCTAGCTGAAACAAAATTTCCATTAACCGCTAGTTGCAATGCTCTGTCTAGAGTAGAACGGATTGGATAGATAACCTCAAACGTACCTCCTAAGTAAGTTCCATTGATTAGATCTCTCGCTTGGGATGGAGTTAAAGCATTACCTTTCATCGCTGTAGGATTGGTGAGAATCCTGTATAGCTCAATCATATTCTGTTCCGCAATTACACCTTGAATTTTAGTTTCTACAGCCATTTTAAGCAGTTCTGCGGAGTTGGTGTGATAGCTGGCAGATTTATCGTGAGCATATACCAGGACATTTGTATCGAAGAATATCTTAATCTGACTCATAAATTTTTTCTCTCTTAAGATATTCATCTTTGATTTCTAGGTCAAAGGTAGGGAAAGGATATTGTTGTTGAGAAACAACAGAAAGAGATACTTCTACTTCATCCCCATCTTGGATATTTTCTGGTAAGGGTTGTGTCAGAATAATGCTTTGTCCTTTGATGTAACCTTTCATATTATTGATAGCTCTAAATGTCTCTATCAGTGCGTGAAAATGATGCGCTCGAAGTTTTAATTTCAGCGATTTACTTACCTCAGTTTTTGCTTTGCTTTCTCTATCCGCTGTAACTTTTGCTCACGAATCTGTTTTTCTAATCCCGCAATAACTTCCTTTAATTGTAAACCAAACTCTTCCAATTCCAAGCGAGTTTGAGGCAAAGAACTAAAGAACTAAGGAGACGTGCGCGTGTTTCTGGATCTGGAATTCGCGGTTGATTAGTCATGGCAGGTTCCATTCAAGTTTCACCTCTTGGATACTACGCTCCCAAATTGATTTTGACTAATTGCTTATTATGCTAAATTTAGCATAGCACTTGACGAACAGTTCTAAAAGTCAATATCAGGAGGTAATATAAGTGTTTACTACTCACAGGACAATTTTAAGTAAAATTGATCGAGAGAATCCTGATTATCAAGAAATGTTATCTAAAGCGATTAAAGAGGCTTTGAGCAATTCGGAAAATAGAAAAACTATGACTGCGGAAGAAGCTTGTGAACGAATCAGAAGAATTTTAAAGCGAGTTATTAGAGAACTTTGCCTCGGTGATACGCTTCGTCCATCAGTTCAAATGCCAAAGCTGAGATTAGCACGCCAGCACCAAATGCCATAATGCCTGCGATCGCTCTTTTAGGAATGGGGAAAAAATAACCTATTGCTGCTCCTATTAATAGCGCAGAACCACCAACCAATCCCCAAAAACCCGCTTGCAACCACAATGGAATCATTTAACACCTTTATTTCCGAGGAATTTTCTTTAGATTTAGCAACTTCTTTTCTCACAAACATCAAACTTTGGAAGTAGTTTTAGTCAATTTTATGGTACTCACTCTCCTAAAATTAAACCTAAATTCAGTTCATTTAACTGATGAACAATTTTATCAACTTTGCCAAAATAACCGCGAGTTGAATTTTGAACGCAATGCAAAAGGAGAATTAATTATTATGCCTCCAGTTGGCGGAGAAAGTGGTAATCGTGAATCAGAATTGAATATTGATTTGGGAATCTGGAATCGGCAAACTCGACTCGGTTACACTTTCAGTTCTTCTACTGTTTTTAAGTTACCAAATGGTGCTGACAGATCTCCTGATGCTGCTTGGATTAGTCGCGAACGTTGGGAAGCTTTAACACCAGAACAAAGGCGTAAGTTTCCCCCCATTGCACCAGATTTTGTGATTGAATTAAGATCAGAAACAGATAATTTGTCAATTTTACAAGAGAAGATGCGGGAATATTTGGATGCAGGTGTAAGATTAGGTTGGTTGATTAATCCCCAACAGCAACAAGTGGAAATCTATCGCTTAGGACAAGAGGTAGAAGTGCGAAATTTACCAACTGAATTATTAGGAGAAGATGTTTTGCCTGGATTTACTTTGAGTTTGGATGTTTATTGAAAATTTGTAGGGGCGAAGCATTCGGGTCAAAATTTATGAGTGAAAATCTAGATTTCTTGCCCGAATGCTTCGCCCTTACGGTTAACTTACCTTACTTCACTTTCAAATTTAAATCTGTTGTTTCTAAAATTTTGGCTAATTCTTGTAAAAGAGTCTCCTGTTCTTGTTTGATTTCATTCAATCTTTGCAAAATTATATTGCATCTTTCTTTGGGATCTTCACTGTCTGGTTTTGGTGATAAAAATCGATTGTTTATATTATTTGCTGTTGATTGATAAGCTTTGGGTAGAAACGATCGCACCAATAACACCGGAGACAACAAAACCGACATCCAGCTTTTAACAATTAAACCACCTAAAGCTTGAAATAATCCCCAAATTAACACAATAGATATTAGGAAAAGTGCGATCGCAAACAGCGGGTGATTGAACAACCAACCTAAAATTACATGGTGATTCATCCAATTAGCAATATAACTATTAATCCCATTTTCTATACCTTCAGTTAAGGAACGACTTAAGCCTTCTGTTTTTTGAATTGTTTCTTCTAAAGATAGTTTCGCTTGTTCAGATGCTTGATGAATACTATCAACTGCTTGCACGGAAGTTTGGGAAAGAGTGTCCTTGGCTTTTTGTGCGGTTTGCGCGATCGATCCTACCGCACTTCTACTAGTTTCATTTATGCTAGTAACAGCCTGATTAGTAGCTTGAGTTAATGAATTTTTGGCTTTTTCAGTGGCTTCTGTTACTTTACTAAAAGCTTGGCTCGTCTCTTGACCAAAATTATTTAAAAGATTGTTACTTGTTTGGATAACAATTTCTTTTGTTTGCTCAGTAGTTTGAGCAAGAGAGTCTTTAGTTCGATCGCTCAATGCTGTTACAGTATCAATTGTATTGCCCATTTTTTGAGCAAAAAAATCCTTGCTATTTTGCAAGTCTTGAGAAAATCTTTCCAGAAGTCCAATTTCCATGTTTCACCCTCTGCCATTTCCCTACAAAAATTTATTTGCTAAACCTGCCTTAAATCTTGGGTAACTTCCACAGTGACTTTCTCTCCTCCCAATAACGATGCTACTTCTTGTAATAGTTCATTCTGCTCTTTTTGAATCTCTTCTAATCTAGTCGAAATTTCTGTCAATCTTTGCTGTTTATCTATTTGTACTGGTTGAGAACTGGCGGGAGGTAAAGCCGGAAGTTCAGTATTTTTTTTGCCAGTTAATTGTTTAATGGCTAAATTGCCTACTTGCTGTATAGATTTACTACTAACTCTCCAAGAAAATCGCAATAATTTCATTGGTGCTTGCATTAATTCTCTGACAAGTATTCCCACCAGATAACTAAAACCTTTGAATAAATTCCAGAGCAACGCCAATATAATCAATAATATAATTAAACCCCAAATTGGGTGATTAGTACCCCACAAAATCAAATCGAGTAGGCGAAGAACTCTGGGGTTAGTCTTCAACCAATCAATTACATCATTAGAAGCGATCGCTATTAACAAAGAATTAAACATGGCAGCACTTAATTACATTCCACGATCCATTAAAAACTGAAATGTACCCACAGTTTTACTTAATATGCGAGAAAATTTAGCAAAATACAGATCCAAAACTCCTTCCAGTGTATCCTCTAAACAAGGTGATTCACCAAACTTGGAGCTACCTGGAATATGAAACTCAAAACCCTCGTTATCATCACTCTCGCTACTCCCCTCTGGTTGTCAACTCCCCTGCGGGCAGAAAGTCTAGTACAATTCAAACAGCCAATTCTAGTAACTCAAAAAGCATCATGGAATGAATTTTCCTCCGAACCAGGAAGATTCGCTGTCTCAATGCCAGGAACTCCTCAAGAAGAGACAGAAACTAATGAAGATGGTTCCACAGAACACTCGTTCTCCCTAACTTCTGATGACTCTGCTTTCCTAATACACTATTCTGATATTCCTGATATTGAAAAGTTGAGTAAGGAACAAATTACCGAATTATTAGACAATGCACCTAATGATTTCGCTAAAGCTGCTAAGGCTAAGTTAATCACCGCAACAACTGTTTCATTAGATGGTCATCCAGGTAAAGAATTTGAGTTTACATCGAGTGAAGGTATTAATGGTAAAGGTAGAGTTTACTTAGTAAAACAACGACTTTATATAGTTGTAGGTATGACAACTCAACCTGATAATTTGCAGAGGTTTCTTGATTCTTTTCGGTTGATTTAAAAAGTTACCTAGAGGCAGGTAATTAATGCGTTTAACAATACTTCTGCCAAACTGGGTTTAACAGCGATAGCAAATAAAATATTTTATGCTGTTCAATTAGTCGGGGGTTGAATCCCCAACTAATTGTAATTTTTATTATAAATATAAATATAATCTAAAGTTAAGGTGTTTTGCTCAAAATATCAGTTTTTCTACGGATTTATTTTGCTCCTGATTCAGGATAAACTAGTACAAGAAGACAGAAGTCTCCCAGAAAAGAAGGTTTTTCTATTGAGGTTTTTACCTTTTTTTTACTGATTGGTTATTTCTGCTGTGTGGCACTAGCTATCAAGTAGCTAAGTAGCAACAGCCAGCAATTAATCTAAACTCAAATTTTGTTTATTACCATTTTTATTGGCAAGTGTTAATTTTTTAAAACTTTTATAACATTCTGCTAGCTATAGTAAGGAATTTGCTCTAAATAGTTTTAAATTATCTATATTGATTGTTCTAAAATACCTAAATTCTAATTACAATTAGAAAGTAAAGATTAAAATTTCAATGACGAAAATATGAAAAAGTAAACTTTAGCAAAATTTAACTTTTTAACGCTATATTGTGCGATTCTCTATAAAGGAGAAACTGATGAAACAGATTTTAGTTGTGGACGATTCGGCAACGATGCGAAGGATGGTAATGGCATCATTGCAAAAATTAAAAGATGTAACTTTTAATGAAGCAAGTAATGGTTTAGAAGCAATTGAAAGGCTAGTTCTAGGGCCAGTCAATCTAATGATTTTAGACTTAAATATGCCGGATATGCACGGATTAGATGTTTTAAAATTTGTGCGATCGCATCAAGCATATTCACATATTCCCATCATTGTTTTAACAACTAAAGGCGATGAAACTAGCCGTACTGAAGCATTACAAGCAGGAGCATCAAAATATATGACCAAGCCTTTTGAACCGCAAAGTTTTGCTGCCCAAGCACTAGAATTGTTAAATTAGGCGCACTAGTGCAGCGCGGCAGAAATAACCCATCAGTTGAAAAAAGGTAAAAGCTGAACAGAATTGCCGATTAAACCCTTCTGCCTTATTGCACTAGGAGACACTCATTGATTACTGGCTGAAGGAAAACAATCAATAATGGATAATTTCTTCGCTAACTTTCTGGATGATTATTTTGCCGAATGTGATGAGCATATAATCAATATTCGTGATAATTTACTGGCAATTGAAGCCCAGATTAATCAGCCACAAATTGAGCATTCTTTTCTCGACAAACTCTTTGTTAGCTTTCATTCTATCAAAGGGTTATCAGGAATGGTTGGCTTAAAAGAAGCGGAAGAACTTGCTCATGAAATGGAAAGTTATTTGCGGCTATTGCGAGAAAAAAAAGTAATACTTACTGCCCCAGGAATTGATGCTTTAATTAATGGAACTACCATATTAGAGCAGGTAATTACTGCTTACCGTACCCAAAGTCCTTTGCCGGATCTTGGCTCAATAATGAGTCAGTTAACAAATGCTTTTGCAGAAAAATTGCCAGAGCCAACAAACTTAGGAAACAACACAAAAACCGGAAATAATCAAGCAGTAAACTCCTCTGCCACTCAGATATCCTCAATAACATTAAAAATTCAAGAACAAGCCGAACTAAAATCAGCCTTAGAACAGGGTGAAACAGCTTGGCAATTTGAATTTTTACCCGGACAAGAAAAAGCCGATCGCGGCATTAATGTCAACACAGTTCGGGAACGACTGCAAGTAATTGGTAAATTGATTCATGCTTCGCCAAAAGTTAGGCAAAATGGAGAAGTTTCTTTCAATTTTGTAGTGACAACAAATGTTCCTGAAACTTCTTTTGCTGGGTGGGATGCTGATGGACTGACTTATTCACCCTATTTAGTCACAGGAAGTGAAGAAAAATCAGTCACAAAAAGCGAAGAAAAACCAGAACAGCTTGCTTCTTTGTCTCCAGTATCTTCCCCTACGCCAATTTCTCCGCTCATTAACACTACTGGATCTACCCCCTCTAATGTTGTGCGGGTAGACTTAACAAAGTTAGATGAATTAATGCGAATGGTAGGAGAATTAGTTACTACTCGTGCCAAATTTGCCGAGAATTTAAAGAACATAAAAAATAAATTAAACGCTACTGAATTACGCGCTTTGCGGGAGACAAATCTGGCTTTAGAACGACAATTGCGAGACTTGCGTGAAGGCGTAATGCGAGTGCGTTTAGTACCAATTGGCGAAATTTTTACCAGAATGCAATTCATAATTCGTGACTTAGCAAAAGAGAGTCAAAAGCAAATTTCATTGCAGTTTGAGGGACAAAATACCGAAATAGATAAATTTGTTGTTGAACGAATGTTAGACCCGATGATGCACATGGTACGCAATGCAGTTAGTCACGGTTTAGAATTGCCAAATGAGCGAATTAGCTGTGGCAAATCTCCCGAAGGTAAGATTAGTTTGCGTGCGGCTACAGTGGGAGAAATGGTAGTAATTGAAATTGCCGATGATGGACGGGGTGTAGATGTTGAAGCAGTGATGAATCAGGCAAAAAAACAAGGCTTAATTGATTCATTTGCTCAAAATCAAACAGTAGATAGTAACACGATTCTCGATCTTATGTGTTCCCCTTGTTTTTCTACCCGTGAACAAGCAGATTTAATTAGTGGACGGGGGGTGGGAATGGCAGTAGTGAAAAATACTGTAAATGAATTAGGAGGTTTTATAACTCTTGATTCTCAAAGGGGAAAAGGTACAACTTTGAGGATTCAATTACCTTTAACTTTGGCGATCGCAGATGCTTTAATTATCTCTGTGAAAGACCAAACTTTCGCAATTCCTCAATCTGCTGTTCGGGAAGTGCTCCAAGTGCCTGAAAGTGCGATCGCCATCTTAGAAAATAACGAACTAATTCCTTATCGTCACCAGGTTTTACCTTTAATTAGATTGTCAACAGTATTTAACCTAAACAATAGTCATCAATTCTCTACAAACAGCGAGATAAAAATTAATCAAAAATCTTCCCATACCCAATTACCTGCGGCACAAAGTACTTTAAAATTAATTGTAGTTGGTAATGGTGTCAACGCTGTTGCGATCGGCGTAGACCAGATTTTAGGACAACAAGAAATAGTTGTGCGACCACTGACAGACCCACTAGTACAAGTTATCGGTATTGCAGGCGCTACCGAACTCGGTGACGGGCGCGTAGTCCTAATTATTGACACCTTAGCCTTAAATCGGATTGCTAATTCAACAGTAAAAATCAAAAATTATTCAGAAAAAACTGCATGATTTTAATTAATTACATTAACAGCTAAGTTGGAAAAAATTATGACAACACACCCCAATCATTCCCCAGAAAATCATTCCTCATTACCATTTATTCTATTTGAATTAGCAGGAACTACCTACGGTCTACATTCTCAAGTAGTTCAACAAATGGAAATGGTACAACAAATTACACCTGTACCCAATGCAGCAAATTTTGTCGAAGGAGTAGTTTTTTCTCGTGGTCAAGTAATTCCGGCAATCAATCTACGAGTTAGATTTGGCTGGGAAAAAGTTCCTTACGATGTTCGCACCAGGCTAATAGTTATTAACGTAAATCATCGTACAGTCGGCTTAATTACTGATTCGGCTCGTGAATTTATTTCTATTCCTCAAGATGTAATTTTACCACCACCAGAAGCAATTTCTGGATTAAGTGGTAAATATTTAGCAGGTATTGCTATGTTAGGAGAAAGGCTAATTTTGATTCTCAATGCTGAAGAAATAATTAACTTAACCACCGATACATCATTAATAGTTCACTCTTCTTAAAAAGACCGTAACTGCATAAACTGCTAGGCATTTAAATTTAATATTTAGGCTGATGGGGAGATGGGGGGATAGGGAGAGAGATTGACAGTTTTTGCCTAACGCCAAAAATATACAATTTAAATGCGATGCAAGCTTAAAATCTAGTCGTTAACCTACTAAATACCAGGAAAAAAACAATGGCTAAAAATCCCTCTCGTCAGAATGGCAAATCTCATAAATCAGACATGAAATTACGTTATGAAAATCAAGCAAAACCTGCTAAAAATAATAATCATAACCGTAATCAAAACGAACAACTATTGCAAAAGTTCAACCAAGTTGTTCAGAGTACAAACACAATTAGTCAAGGTATAGAATCTCAAATAAATCAGATGGAAGAAGTCACCAATAGTAGCAATGAAATGGTGACATCTCTGAAAGAAACATCTACACAAGCAGAATCAGTAGCTACTTCCGCAGAACAGCTGGTTTCCTCTGTAAATGAAATGGCAGCATCAATTGAACAGGTGACAGCTAGCACTGTGGAATTAGCAACATCTGTAACTCAAACTGCAACTTCAATTCAAGAAACTACTAGCTCAATTAAAAGTGTTGCCGAAACTGCTCAGGAAATGGCTACCTCTGCCACTCAAGTTAGTACTTCGATGAACGAAATTTCTGCTTCAGGAAAAAGCGTGAGTAGAGATACAGACAACTTAGTGACATCAATCAATGAAACAGCTGCTTCTGTAGAAGAAATGACTCGATCGATTCAAAGTGTGGCCCAAAATTCCAATGATTTAAGTAACGCAGCGGAAAAAAGCACCTCTTCAATTAATGAAATGGCAGCATCAATCGAACAAGTTTCTGCCACCACAGAAAATTTAGCTGCCACAGTAGAAGGAGTTTCTGGTTCAATTGAAGAAATGGCGGTTAGTATTCAAGGAGTTGCCCAAAATACTAACCAAATTACAGAAGCAGCTATCAACGCCGCTACTAGTGCTACTGAACTCGAGCGATCGATTCGTTCTGTCAGCCATCTCACCAAACAAGCAGATGAAATTACTAGCCGTGTAGCTAAAGACGCAGAAGTTGGCAGCGTTACCGTACAAAAATCAATTCAAGGATTAATTAAAGTCCGGGATTCAATGGCCCAAAGTGCTGATGTAATTCGGGATATGGGCAAACAAACTAATGAAATTAGCAGCATTGTAGACACAATTAATTTAATCGCTGAACGCACTAATTTACTATCATTAAATGCCTCAATTGAAGCCGCTAGAGCCGGAGATGCCGGACGCGGTTTTGCCGTAGTTGCCGAAGAAATTCGTAACTTAGCCGAACGTGCGGCGCAAGCCACTAGTGATATCGCCGCAATTATTAAATCTTTGCAAAATGTAGTCCAAGAAGCAGTAAATAAATCCAATGATGGAATGCGGGTTGCCGAAGAAAGTGGTCAGTTAGCAGAAGAAGGTGTATCAGGATTAAAAACGATCATGAACGGCATCCAAGAAACCACTCAATTAGTCCGGCAAATTGCTGTTGCTTCCGCAGAACAATTAACTGCCGGACAATCTGTGGTTTACGCAATTAATACTACAGCGAGTCAAGCTAAAGAAGCCGTTCAAGCTACCAAAGAGCAAGCAAAAGCTGCTCAAAATATTGTGCAATCTGCGGCGCAAATGCGGAAAATTACCATGCAAGTTTCTAATGCCATGAACGAACAAGGAAGAGCCGCTAGGGAAATTATTAAAGCTGCACAAAGTACAACTTCTTTAGCAGTTCAACTGCGTCAAGCTACCGCAGAACAAGCAAAAGGTGCCTCACAAATTTTGCAAGCGATAGAATTAATGCGTCGTGCTTCGGCAAACACATCTCGTGCTATAGCCGAACAATCGACTGCTTCCGAGCAAGTTTCTCAAGAAACTGAACGCCTTGCCCGGTTAATTGCTCAAATTACTAAAGCAATGACAGAACAAGCAAGTGCTGCTTCTCAAATTACTACCGCAGTGGAAAGTATTCGCCGCCAAACTGAGCAAACAGCTAAAGCAATGAAAGAACAAACAAAGGCGACTAGAGATATGACTTCCGGGACGCAAAATATTTCTAGACAGATTGCCATGATTACCCGCAGCAATCGAGAACACTCCAATGTTGCTAGTATGATTCTGAAGAATTTGGCTCAGATTCGGGCTGTGAGCGATCGCCATCTGCAAGAAATCAAAGAAACCCAACAAATTCTCAAATTATATATTTTGGATTTGTCAAACGGTCAATCAAAAATCTGAAATTCTCCTCTGCGTTGCCACTATCAAAACCCAACTACAACAGACTTGAAAAATGAAAAATAAACCAAAAATTAGCATTTTTACTACAGACACTTTACTCGTCGTTTCTTCTTGGGATGATTGGTTAACTTCAGTCACCGGATTATCTGAAGAAATGGTCAAAGGTGTGGCTTTATCTGAGCTGATTCCATCCTTTAATGCAAGTGGCATTGCTGGGCATTTTCAGCGGGTATTACAACACGGAATAATTGAAACTCTGCCCCAAAAAATTTACCCTTACCTATTTGAATCTGCCCTAGCAGTTCCCTCGCGCAACTTCCAAAAAATGCAGCAACAGGTAACTATTGCCCCCTTAAAACAAAAAGGTGAAATTATCGGTACTATAGTCACGATAGAGGATATTACCGATGAATTGGAAATCAGCTTAAACATAGCTGAACAATTAAACAGCCCTCAAGAACATTTGCGTTTAGCTGCTGTCCAAAGTTTGGCAAAAGCTAATATCGCAGAACCTGAACAAATGCTAGTTAAAGCATTAGGAGATCCCAGTTGGCGAGTCCGTCGCGCTGCCGTTGATGGTTTAGCTGCTGTTAGTGGATCGACTCTCGCTACTTCCCTATTAAGAAGTTTACGAGAAGAACACCGTAATCCTAGTGTTTTAAACGGTGTATTGCAAGTTTTAGCTCATGGCAAAGTTGATATTGTTCCAGCTTTAATTGACTGTCTTAATAGTGAAGATGAGGATTTGCGAATTTATGCTGCATTAGCTTTAGGAGAACAAAAAGACAGCCGCGCAATTCCGGCTTTACGAATAGCCTTGCAAGATAGCAATTCTAATGTCCAATATCATGCGATCGATGCTTTAGGACATTTACAAGCAATAGAAGCAGTAGAAGATTTAGTTTCTATTGCTTGTGGGGGAGATTTTTTCCTGGCATTTCCGGCTTTAGATGCCTTAAGAAATATTAGTTCACATGAAAACAATTCTCCAAAACTTGCCTTTATTGCCACCAAACTTTTGCCTTTGTTAGACGATGAATTGTTAGTCGCGGCAGTAGTTGATACCTTAGCTTTTTTGGGCGATGCTAGTGTAGTTCCACCAGTGGCAACTTTGTTGAATGAACCAGACCCGCCTGTATCTAATTTAGTTAATGCAATTAGGGTATTATATGACCGCTATGAAAATGCTTATCATGAGGGTAATTACATTGCTGATTTAGCTTTTGCTGCAATTAAAAAACAGGGCATAAATAATTTATTGGCAAATGTTAATGATGCTAAACCAGATGAATTAAGAGCGATCGTTCTATTATTAGGTAGATCGGAAGGAAATGCAGAAACTGCCCGTGCTTTAACTCGACTTTTAGGTGAAGAAATGGTGCGGGCAACTGTGATTGAAGCTTTGGTGCGCTATGGCAAAAGAGTCACAAACTTACTAATCGAACAATTGTCATCTGAGGATTTAGAAGTGCAAAGGGCGGCTGTAATCGCTTTAGGAAGAATCGGTGATGCGGAAGCTGTACCTGCATTAACTCAATTATTAATTCAATCAGGAGCTAATTCAGAAACTAATGAACAGGAATTTTCCCATCAACCTTTACCAGAATTAATGGTAGTTATTGCTAATTCTTTGGCACAGATTGGCGATCGCCGTGCTTTTGATACACTCTTAAGTTTAATCGGTCATAATGATAGCGCCGTGCGTTTAGCAGCAGTAGCAGCACTAAATTCTTTAGGGCATCCAGAAATGCTCAACCGCATGATTACTTTACTCCAAGATGCTGATGCTTATGTGCGCGAATCAGCGGTAAAAATTGCCGGATATTTTGCCTTTAATGAATGTGTCAACCTACTTTTAGAACGCTGTCACGACCCAGCAGAAGAAGTGCGAAAAGCCGCGATCGAATTAATTCCCTATTTGGAAAACGCCCCCGTATTACCTACTTTAGTTAACGCTTTAGAACGGGAAACTCCGAAAGTGAGAGCCGCCGCTGCTAGAGCCTTGGGACAAATGGATTGTACCCTAGCTTATACCCATCTGTTAAAGGCTTTGCGGGATAAAGACCCTTGGGTACGCTACTATGCAGCTAGAGCGATCGGTTGGAATGGTTACGCTGAAGCGATCGATATTTTGGCAGATCTCGCGCATCGCGATCCCAGTATGATCGTGCGAATTGCAGCAGTAGAAGCTTTGGGACAAATTGGCGGGCCAAGAGTAGTTTCATTCCTAGCTCCCATTGTCGATGATACTAATGCTAACAATGATTTGGTACGAGCAGCTTTAACCGCTTTGGGACAAGTGGGACACCCCAATTCTTTACCGCCTTTGCTCAGTGCTTTGCGATCGGAAGATTTGTTCCGCCGAGTCTGTGCAGTCAAGGCTTTAGGAAAAAGAGGCGGTCAAGATGTCGAATCAATTTTACAGGATATAGCAGCTACAGAAGTTGATGTAACTGTTGTGTTTGCTGCGATTGAGGCATTATCACTGTTAGCTACCCCAGAAGCGATCGCCGCTTTGCTAGAATTAAGCACTAATCCAATACGCAACGAAGCTTGTATTATCGCTCTAGCTAATTTGGGAGAAAAACAAGTGGAAGCAATTGGACAAGGGTTACATCATTTTAATCACGAAGTCCGCTGCGCCACCGTAGAAGTACTGACAAGATTAAGATGTCCTCGTGCTTCCGAACTTTTGATTACCGCGTTGGACGATCGAGAACAAATCGTGCGATTAGCAGCAGTTAATGGATTGGAACATTTAGGCAATCGCTATGCAGAACGCAAAATCGCTGTTATGGCACATACAGACCCCGATCCTACAGTGCGTCAAGCAGCACAAAAAGCTCTCGGTTAACTTTATATTTTCCCATCTAAAATCTAAAATCAAATTCATTTCCCACAAACATAAGTCATGAAATTTAGTTCAGAATCCCTTGGTTTACCTGATAGCTCTTTTGTTTTATTACGCGATTTAATTCAGGAACGTACCGGGATAAATTTTTATGATTATAGCCCCGATTTGTTGGGAGATAAACTATTTTCCCGTGTAGTTGCTTGTGGTTTTGATTCATTTCTGGATTACTATTACTTGCTGAAATATGAAGATAATTCTGCAACCGAATGGAAACATTTAATGGATGCTATTACTGTACAAGAAACTTTTTTCTGGCGGGAAACAGATCAAATTAAAGCTTTAGTTAATGTGTTGGTTCCTGAGTATATTACTCAATTTCCTGGTCGAACTTTGCGAATTTGGAGTGCCGCTTGCGCCACTGGAGAAGAACCAATTTCGATTGCGATCGCACTGAATGAGGCAGGTTTGTTGGATAAACTACCAGTTCAAATTTATGCTAGTGATGCTAGTGCCAGTGCGCTCGCTAAAGCTAAAGCAGGTTTATATCGAGAACGTTCTTTTCGCAACATACCTCTGCATTTACAAAGCAAATATTTTGTAGAAACAGCCAATAACCAATGGCGAATTATTCCTGAAATTCATCAGCGGATTGAATGGTCAATAGCTAACATAATAGTAGAAAATGAAATAAGTTATTTAGCTACTGCCAATATTATCTTTTGTCGAAATGTCTTTATTTACTTTGACCATAATTCGATTCGTAAAACTATCGAAATCTTTCATAAATATATGCCCGAACCTGGTTATTTATGTATCGCTGCTTCCGAATCTCTTTTAAGATTAACTAATAAATTGGAATTACAAGAAATCGGCGGTGCTTTTATTTATGTCAAATCTTAAATAATAAAGACGATTAGACAAGATTATTAGTAAAATACTTAAAATAAAATATTAAAAACCAGGAGTAGAAATAATGGATCAAGTAATTCGTGTTTTGGTTGTTGATGACTCTGCTTATGTGCGGAAAGTAATTAAACAAATGTTATCCCGCAGTCCATTGATCGAAGTTGTTGGTGTTGCTCGCGATGGCAAAGAAGCATTAGATTTGGTCGAGCAACTTAAACCAGATGTAGTGACATTAGATTTAATTATGCCTAACATGAATGGCATAGAATTTTTGCGGGAACAAATGCTGCGCCGCCCCTTACCAGTAATTATTGTGAGCATTGCTAGTGAGAGTGGAGAAACCGCACTAGAAGCTTTAGATGCTGGCGCAGTGGAATTTGTGCAAAAACCCACCGCACTGGCAACAGAAAAAGTATTTGAAATTAGCGATGAATTAATTCAAAAAGTTAAAGCTGCTGCTAATGTCAAACTCAGTAATTTACCTACGAATCCTAACAGCCAAGTAAAATCACCAGTAGTTCATCAAATCCGATCGGGAATAATAGATATTGTAGTCATGGGAATTTCTACGGGTGGGCCACAAGCACTTTCTTTTTTAATTCCCCAATTACCAGAAAACTTTCCCATTCCGGTAGCAATTGTTTTACATATGCCAGTGGGATATACAGAAATGTATGCCAAGAGATTGAATGAAATTTCACCACTAAAAGTTGTCGAAGCAAAGGAAAAAGATCCGGTAATTCCGGGTACAGTTTTAATTGCACCAGCCGGAAGACATTTAAGTTTTATGCGTCAATCTGATGGTGTTGTAATTACTCATTTAGATGCTCGTCCATTTGATACTTTGCATCGTCCTAGTGTAGATGTATTATTTCAATCAGCAGCGGAAGTTTTTGCCGATCGCGTTTTAGGCGTAATCATGACAGGCATGGGTTCCGATGGCAAACAAGGTGCTGCTTGGATTAAATCTCATGGCGGTTTAATTTTTACAGAAGCAGAAGAAAGCTGTGTAGTATATGGAATGCCCAGATCGGTTGAAGAAGCAGGTTTAAGCGATAAATCTATCCCACTTAGTCAAATTACAGCAGCAATTATGGAGGTTTTATAATGTCAGTTTTTCTGGGGAAAATATAGGAGTTGCGAGTTACCAAATAACTGGTTAAATCACAACTCCTAATATACTAATAAGCTGTATTAGTGATTTCCTGAGACTCCTGTTTTTCTTCCTCTTCTTGTCGCAATAATCCGATTAAATGAATGATTGCTAGAACGATCGCACCCATTGCCAAAACATAACTATGCAAAGTGTAAAGACGCATCACTGTCATCGTGTTAACTGCGCCTCCACCTGTGAGAAATTCCCGCAACAGAGAACCAATCACCGGAATTGCTTCGATCGTCCCTAATTCAATGTTAAAACGCCAATATCCTAACTGAGTCCAGTCTAGTAACATGGCTGTCCAACTGAGTGCGATCGCAGTTAAAGTTAATAAAATTCCACTAATCCAAGCAGTTAACCAATTAGGGCGAAATTTCTCACCCAAAAACATCACCACAATTTGAATTAAAGAAACACCAATTAATCCATTCCCCGCAATTTCATGAAGCCGCTGAATTAACCAGCCATTGGGAATTTCTGATTTAATACTTTGCAATGAATTATACGCCCCACCCGCAGTAGGTTCGTAATAAAAAGACAGCAAAATTCCCGTAATCGCTGCTATTAAACTCAGAGAAATAATTGCCACAGACAAGATCGTAGCCAATCGCCGCAGTATAAAAGAGTACGAAATGTTTCTCATGGCGAACTCCAGCTTTGATAATCTGTAATAGATTCTTCATTTATTATATTAAGTTTTTTGAAGTTGAACACTAGAAACTACTCTACTCGTGGAAAAAAATACAGGAAATTCTGGATCTTAGGAAAATTATTATGTATTAATACGGTATTAATATCATGGGGAAATAAATTATGGCAACCGACTACATTCTCTTCGTACATGGTGTCAACACTCGCCAAAAGCAGGAACAGCCTACTTACGCTGACCAACTTTTTCGCTTAATTCAGCAAGGAGTAGACTCATCCATAACACTGAAAAAAATCACCCTGTACTGGGGTGACATCAACCAAGAAGCACAAGATAATCTTGTCAAATCTTTTAAACAATCAAGTGCTTGGAATCAGCTGTGGTTCAAAGATTTCCGCACCAATCAACTTTTGCAATTTGCTGGGGATGCAGCACTTTACCTCAGCCGTACAGTCGGTTATCAAGTAGTTCAGCGTTTAAAAGAACAAGCTTTGAAAGGAATACAAGGTTACAATCCCCAAGAAGACCGTTTGCACTTAGTTACTCATAGTTGGGGAACGGTAATTTTGTTTGACATTCTGTTTGCTGAACGTTGGAATTTTGATAATGTTCCAGGTCATCAAGATGTGATTGCTATTCGTAATTTCCTGTTTGGATTACCACCCACTCCTAATACAGGGATTCGACTGGCAAGTATTAATACAATGGGTTCACCGATCGCGCTTTTTAACTTAATTCATGTGAATGGAAGTAGTCACGATTTCCAACCAATACTAGAAGAATTGCTGAAGAATTTGTACAATTTCCGAGGTAGACAGTTACCTTGGACAAATTTTATCCACCCAGGCGATCCCGTAGCTTGGCCTTTGGAAACAGTATTATTCGATTCAGTAGCAGAACAAAAGAAATATTTGGATTTGATTGATTTTGTAAATAAGAATGAAGATTGGAGCGATCGGATATTTCAGCAGTTAAGTCAGAAAACTTTAGCTTTAATACATGGTGGCGATGCTCACGGCAGTTATTGGCAAAGCAAACAAGTAGCTGACAAAATTGTGCAAACCATTAAAGCTGAGGTAGTCAAAGCTAAAACTCAAGCTAGTAATCCAATTGTGAGTTAATTTCTCCTTAACATTAGGGTGAATTGTTGCTAGGTCGATCGCACTTTCTGATCGATGACTTAAGGACTGGAATGTGCGATCGCGTAGCTTACCGTAGGTATATCGTTCTCCCACTTTGCCTAAATCTTCAATTATTTATTTATATAAAAATATATTTAAATATTAATCATTTAAGCATAAGGCTTAGCAAAGAAAAACCCTTTTTTACATTTTCTAAAATTTCTTAATTATCGTTAAAAACTAGAAATTATTAGTAAACAAAAAAAAATAAAATCACGACAATTAATATAAAATACTCATGAAATTAGCAAATCAAAATCTATGAGTAAATCCAGCATCATTCTACCTAGTGGTGAATTAACCGTCCAAGCAACTGAAGAAAACAACCTCCCCAGCTTGACTAACACTTCAGACAAAAGGGTAACATTGAAAATTCAAGCCGAGGGTAAATGGTCTTACGGTGGTGAAGACGCATTCGCTAACCAAGTAGATGGCAATGGTAACGTGACGCAAACCGGACGAAACCCATATATGCGCTTCCCAGACATCACACCAGCGGCATTGGTAGCGGTAAAAAATAACCAAGCTGTCGCCAGTGGTAAAGATCAAATGATCTCAATTGAACCTGGAGAAAGCGTATTTTTTATGAACAACGATCAACCAGGTGTTTACGCAGATAATAGTGGCAGCTTGACAATTAAGTGGTCAATTGCTGCTATCAATCCGGGTAATGGTAATAGTTCAACTAAGCCAAGTGGAGAGATCAATAGTGATATTGAGTTGCCTAGCGGCGAACTTACAGTGGAAGCAACTGAAGAAGAAAACTTGCCCACATTGATAAATGAATCAGAGAAAACCATAACATTGAAAATTCAAGCCGAGGGATTGTGGAACTATGGCGATACATCGATATTCGCCAAAGAAGTAGATGCTAATGGTAATTCGGAAAGCAGTGGACAAGAATCAAAAATGCGCTTTTCCAACATTAAACCAGCAGCATTAGTAACAGTAAAAAATGACCAATCTATAGGTAGCGGGAAAGAACAAACCATCCAACTGAAACCGGGAGAAGTTATCTCATTTATCAACAATGACGAACCAGGTTATTACATTGATAATTCTGGTACTCAAACCGTTAAGTGGTCAATTTTGAGTGCTTATTAATAATTTGAGATTAAGTGCGATCGTTCAGCGAAAGTGGCGATCGCACCAATTAATTAGAATTACTTATCACCTTAAGTACTAGAGAACCGTATATTCCAGTATTATCGCTGAATTTAAGAATTAGAACTTTTATTATTCCTCATATAATCATCATAAATTATTTTCTGTGATTGATGTTAATTCATATTTTCTTCACATAACTATGAAACTTTCATAAAGTTAAACATAAATACTAGCTATTTATTTTATAAAGTTGTAAAACATTACGTAATAACCCTTAAAAACATAACCAAGAAATATTGGTAATAGATAATTTTTGTGAACCAATACAGACTTTAAGCAAAATCAATCTTAATTACAAATGTAAAAAGCTCATGATGATTAACGATCGGGTCAATCAATCAGCGCTCACAGAGGAAAAAACTCTAAATTCTTGGGAAACCATTAAAGTAGATAAGCGTTCTATTCTGGGTACAAAAGTAAATGCTCTCAGCGTTGAAGATGCTACTCAAAAAGCGATCGAATATGCACAGGCAGGTAAATCCAGCTATATATGCCTAGCAAATGTGCACATGATTATGGAAGCTTACGACTCGCGAGAGTTTTGGCAAACTTTAAATACAGCAGATATGGTAGTTCCAGATGGTATGCCCTTAGTTTGGGGTTTGCGCTCTCTAGGTGCGATCGATCAAACGCGGATTACTGGTAGGGACATAACACTAAGCTTATGCAAAGAAGCAGCGAAAAAAGGGATACCAGTGGGGTTTTATGGAAGTTCTAAACATACTTTAAAACTGATAGTAACGAATATAAAAAAGCTTTACCCAGATTTAAAAGTAGCCTACAGTTATTCACCTCCGTTTCGTCCCCTTTCTGCACAAGAGGATGAAGCTGTAGTAAAAGAAATTCAGGAATCGGGAATTGGGATTCTCTTCGTAGGTTTGGGTTGTCCTAAACAAGAGTATTGGATGGCACAACATAAACAGCGTATCCCAGCAGTAATGTTAGGGGTAGGAGCAGCTTTCGACTTTATTGCTGGGACAAAACCTTTGGCTCCAAAGCTGATGCAAGAGACAGGATTAGAGTGGATATTTCGACTTTGTTTAGAACCGAGAAGATTGTGGAAAAGAAATCAGCGCCATAATCCTAGATTTGTGTTGTTGTTCTTCCTACAACTTTTGTTTTTTGTTCACTTGTTCGATCGACTATCAAACTTTAACGATCACCAAATTCATTCAATTTATCCTCAGTTAGTGTTGATTAATAATGTTAATGTTTAAGCAAAAAGAGCGGCAAAAAGACTTACGACTCAAGCACGCTTTCACTGTAGATGTGGAAGACTGGTATCACGGAATTGCTGATGAAAAAACTAGGGCTTCTGCTGAACGTCGTCTTGATTATGGGTTGGGCAGGCTATTAGATATTCTCGCAGAATATGAAGTAAAAGGTACTTTTTATTGGTTAGGTCCAGCAGCAGTGGAACATCCCTATCTGGTGCGACAAGTAGCAGATGCGGGACATGAAATTGGCTGTCACGGATGGTTGCACGAGCTAGTTTATACTATGTCTCCTCAGCGATTTCGTGAAGAAACTAGGAAAGCGTGCGATGCGATCGCCAATCTGACCGGAAAACCAATTATTTCATATCGTGCCCCATACTTCTCAATTACGCGCAAGTCTCTGTGGGCACTAGAAATTCTTATAGAACTTGGATTTCAGTATGATTCTAGTATTTTCCCCGTGCGAAATTGGCGCTACGGCATACCCAATTTCCCTCGACAACCCCAGCAAATTGATACCCCGTCGGGTTCAATTTATGAACTGCCTGTTTCAGTTCGACCAATTTTTAATTACAACCTTCCCGTGTCTGGCGGATCTTATTTCCGTCTGTATCCGTACAGCATCACACAAAATAATTTTCTAGCCCTAGAACAACAAGGTCTTCCAGTAGTTTTCTATATTCATCCCTGGGAACTAGACCCAGATCATCCACCAGTACCACTAAATTGGAAAGAGCGCTTGACACACTATGTCAATTTCCACTCAACCACACCAAAGTTGCGGCGATTGCTTGCAGAATTTTCTTTTGCACCATTAGGTGATGTGTTTAAAAATTCTCAAACTAGGGTGGCAAACAACCACCCTAGTCCGAGTCTAACTAACTAACAACAGCTGATACTTGCTGACTGAAAAAAGCCAAACGCACTCTTTCAGCAATTTGCGGTGGAGTTAAACCCAACTCTGCCATAGACTGTTCTGGCGTAGCATGATCTACCAAAATATCAGGTACACCAACCCGAACGATCGGCACCAAAACATTATGATCCAGTAAAGCCTCTGCCACAGCGGAACCAAAACCGCCCATGATGCAACCTTCTTCCAAAGTCACCACTCGACCAATTTGTTTAGCCAAGGGCAAAATTAATTCCGTGTCCAAAGGTTTGACAAACCGGGCATTCACCACAGTTGCTTCAATGCCATGTTCGCTGAGGATTTCAGCTGCTTGCATTGCTGGGTAAACCATTGAACCATAACCCAACAGCAACACATCATCACCTTGGCGCAACACTTCACCCTTACCAATGGGCAAAGCCTCCCAACCTTCTTCCATCAAAGGTACGCCGTAGCCGTTACCACGAGGATAACGCATAGCGATCGGCCCATCAGTATAATCAATACCCGTCACTACCATCTGCTGTAATTCTGCCTCATCTTTCGGAGCCATCAGCACCATATTCGGCAAACAACGCAGATAAGCGATATCATACATTCCTTGGTGAGTCGGGCCATCAGCACCCACAATTCCCGCCCTATCCATACAGAAGAACACAGGCAACTTTTGAATGCAGACATCATGAACTACTTGATCGTAGCCCCGTTGCAAGAAAGTAGAATAAATCGCCGCGACAGGACGCATTCCCTCACAAGCTAAACCAGCTGCCAAAGTAACAGCGTGTTGTTCCGCAATACCCACATCAATATATTGATTGGGCAATTTAGCTTGTAATTTGTCTAACCCAGTTCCCGTAGCCATTGCTGCCGTAATCCCCACAATTTTCGGGTTATTTTCGGCTAACTTGACTAAAGTATGAGCAAAAACTTTGGCGTAAGCAGGCGGTTTCGGTTTGCTGGAAGGAATAGGTTTACCAGTCGCCAAATTAAAGGGATTTTGAGCATGATAGCCAACTTGGTCTTTTTCGGCCATCTCGTAGCCCTTGCCCTTCACAGTTGCCACATGAACCAGCACAGGCCCAGTATGTTTGTGTGCTTGCTTAAATGTGGAAATCAACTCTTCCAGGTCGTGACCATCCACTGGCCCCATGTAGGTTAAGCCTAATTCCTCGCAAACTGCACCAACTTTTGATACAGCTAAACGCTTCATGCCTTCTTTAAGTCTCTCCAACTCTGGAGTGAGAGATTCACCAAAAAAGGGTAGATGTTTAAATTGTTCTTCTAAGTTATCCGTAAGGAACTGCACTGGGTCACTGAGGCGCATTTTGTTCAAATAACGAGAAATTGCCCCCACGTTGGGAGAAATCGACATCTCGTTATCATTGAGTACGATTAACAGATTGGTTTTTGGCAAATGTCCAGCATGGTTAATTGCTTCTAATGCCATGCCTCCTGTTAACGAACCATCACCAATCACTGCTACCGTTTTAAAGTTATCGCCTTTCATATCTCGCGCCAAGGCCATACCCAAGGCAGCTGAGATACTGGTGGAAGCGTGTCCTGCGCCGAAGTGGTCGAACTTGCTTTCGCAGCGTTTCAGGTATCCAGCAACACCGTCTTTTTGCCGCAAGGTATGGAAGTTGTTGTATCTTCCAGTGATCAGCTTGTGCGGGTAAGCTTGGTGTCCCACATCCCAAATGACTTTATCTCGATCTAAATCCAGGGTTTGATAAAGTCCCAGAGTCAGTTCTACTACACCCAAACCCGGCCCCAGGTGTCCTCCGCTGGTCGCCACGGTTTGCAGATGCTTTTCCCGAATTTGTCGGGCAATTTGCTTCAGCTGGTGTATTGACAGACCGTGCAACTGATTTGGATGAGTGATTTCACTCAAGTGCATACTGGCCTACTCTCTCGACTATTAGATTTTATTTACATTCTTAACTGTAGAGGATTTGTGGCATTGGGTAGTGGGTAGTGGGTAATTGGTAGTTGGTAGCTGGTGACGGCAATCCCATTACCTACTACCCACTACCGTTATACTAATTGTTAAGTTTCTATATCTTTATTACATGACAGTACAAATTCCTACCATCCAGTTTTTTGAAGGTATTTCTGAAGAGTTGGCTGATGTGAGTTTACGCCGCAATCGTTCTACGGGTGCTAAATCTGTTTTGATGGTTTTCAAGCAGTTGAAGGCTGTGGAAAATTTTAATAGCTTTAAAAATAGGTTTTCTAATGCTTTGCGTTTGCTCGATTCGGAAGGGGAAATTACGGTTGAACCGAGTGGGGTAAAGTTTATTTTTGGTGGGCCGGAAGGTGATGATTTACAGCGGGTTGAATGCAGGTTTGAGATCGATCGCGAAGACCATTGGGACAGATTTATGCGGTTTATGAATCGCTATGCTGAGGCTAATGGCATGGCTTACGGAGAACCAGAGAAAAATGGTTGAGTTTTGAATTTTGAGTGAGCGAGTTTTGAGTTAAAGAGAAAGATTGACCAGGATTGAAGGATGAAAGGATTAACAAGATTAATTCCGGGTCTTCCAATAAATCAAATCATCAATCCAGTTCATCATGTAAATCCATAAATCCTGGTTGTGTTTTAAGTTAAAGAACTTTCCCGTGTCCTCTTGTCAATAATCTGTAGCAAACTTAAAGAGAAACGATCTTACTCAGAGGCGGTCATGAAAGTTGCAATTACTGGTGCTACAGGATTTGTAGGAAGTTATTTAGTAAAAAGGTTACAAGCTGAAGGCGATCGCACGATCATCTTAACTCGCAATACCGATCATGCTAATCGAGTTTTTCCGAAAAGTGCTTTCCCAAATGTAGAAATTGTGGCTTACAATCCTCATCAATCTGGGGATTGGCAAAAGGTAATTTCTGGTTGTGATGGTGTAGTTAATTTGGCTGGTGCTCCGATTGGTGAAGGTCGTTGGACGGCGGAACGGAAACAAGAAATTATTAATAGCCGAAAAATTGGTACGCAAAAGTTAGTTGAGGCTATTGCTAATGCAGAAAAAAAACCTTCAGTGTTAGTAAATGCTTCGGCTATTGGCTATTATGGCACTAGCGAAACTGCTGCCTATCAGGAAAGTAGTCCTCCGGGTGATGATTTTTTAGCCCAAGTTTGTATTGCTTGGGAAGCTGAGGCGCAAAAAGTGAAAGATTTGGGAGTGAGATTGGCTATTTTGCGCTTTGGGGTAGTTTTGGGTATGGGTGGTGCGATCGCTAAAATGTTACCTGTGTTTAAATTGTTTGCCGGGGGTACAATTGGAACTGGAAAACAATGGTTTTCTTGGATAGAAGTTGATGATTTGGTTAACTTAATAGTCGCCGCTTTAAAGCAACCAGAAATAGAAGGAGTTTATAATGCTACTGCTCCTAATCCTGTAAGAATGGCAGATTTTTGCCACGCTTTAGGAGATGTTTTGCATCGACCTTCTTGGTTGCCTGTCCCCGCTTTTGCTTTAGAATTGCTCATGGGTGATGCAGCAATGGTGGTTTTAGAAGGTCAAAAAGTTTTACCAAAACGCACTTTAGAATCTGGTTTTACTTATAAATACCCCGATTTAAAACCTGCTTTGAAGTCTTTTTTGAGTTAGGTATTGGGGATTGGGGAGATGGGGAGATGGGGAGATGGGGATGAAAATATAACCTTTATCTTTTCTTGCCTTCTACCTTCTGCCTTTCTTCCCTTCTGCCTTTCTTCCCTTCTGCCTTGGAGCCTTCTGCCTTGGAGCCTTTAACTAGCTTTGGAGTTTAATTTCTTCGAGATCCAGCTACTAATGCCGCTAATAAGTGCTCCAGCCATTAAAATACCAATGGCTGGGGTAAAGACAGGTTCCCAAAGTTTTTGCCAGAGTTTCCAACCTAGATTAACGCCTGTTGTTTCGCCGACGACTGCGATCGCTAACCAGAAAAAACTAATCAAAACTAGGAACAAATTGCACATCAAAGCTATATTCAGCCAATTAAGCAATTTCTCTTTCATGGGGGCTCAAATTAATTTCCAGACAACCATTTTTGAATCCGAATTAAACCTTCCCAATCCGGTTTTCTCGTTAAACCATCTTGGATGTTATCGATAATTTCTTGGCGAATTTCTGCATCTAAGACCATGATCTGCTGAACAATTTCGATATGTTGACGTACTCCCTTTTGTTCAGTTTCTAACATTGCTGCGGCTAAATTTACTCTGGCTTGGGGGTCTTGGGGATTTAATTTTACGGCTTTTTGAGCAGCTTTTAAAGCGTTATTTGGTTGATTTTCTAGCAAGTATAACCAAGCTAAACAAGTCCAAGAGGCGCTACTTTTGGGAGTGCGATCGCAAAGGTCTTTAAACACTGGAATTAATGCTTTTGGTTCTTCTCCAGCTTTGTAACGTTCAATAGCCGATTCAAACAGAGAGTCAACAGATTGAGTCATTCGATTTTAGCTTTTAGATTTGGGATTTTAGATTGACCACACAGATAAATCTGGGGTGTTTGGGAGAATTTTAGATTTAGACACAATCAGAAAGCCTAAATCTAAAATTGCTCCGTTGTTTATTATTAAACAGCAAAAGATTTTCCACAACCACAGGTTTGACTGGCATTGGGGTTAGTAAATTGGAAACCGCCGCCGATCATTGAATCGCTGTAGTCAAGCATCAGACCGTAGATGTAAAGTAAACTTTTGCGATCGCACACTAACTGGAAGCCATCATAATCAAAAACGTCATCTTCTTCCCGAATAGTGCTAGGCTCAATAAAGTCCATTGTGTAGGACATTCCAGAGCAACCGCCTTGGCGCACACCCACCCGTAAACAGAGGTCTTGACCTTGTTTGTCCCGGAGAAGTTTCAGTTGGGCGAGGGCACCATCAGTTACTTGAAGTCCTTTTTGTTGAGACTGAGTTGTTGTAGACATGGGTTTGTGCTACTCCTTAAAAATGCCGCATCACATCGACTATATTTGCCTATCATTACATTTTATCCGGCTTGGTAGAATCGGTGAGTGAATCTGGAGTTTGAGAATAAGTTTTTTAAAGATAAAGATTTCTCTGCTACGAAAGCGATCGTGCATTTAAATCATGTAGTCTATGTTCCCTGTTCCTTTTTACCAAATCCTCGTCCGCTATTTAAATGCTGAACAGCTTAATAACCTAAGAAGTTGCTAGTTAGATTTTTTGACGCTGGTAATAATGGGTAGTGGGAGGTGAGGAGAGGTAAAATGATTCCACTAGCAGCAACCCTACTGAAAGGAAAGTACAGTCCAAACACAATCAGGGGTTTTGGGTGTAGTGTGTAGAGAAAGGGAGTCTTTTTCTGTAACTTAAGCAGGTAGATTCATCTAAAACCTCAACTGCTTCTCACGTCAAGTCCCTGAGCATAAATTCTCAGACAATATAGTTCTTCTTTTGCTTTGTTCTATGACAACTCTTAATCGCTCTACCTATCGTCGGTTAAATAATTTAAATCAAATTCCCAGCGTATGGGAGGGCGATCGCCGACATTTATCTGCTAATGTTGAGTCTGACTACAACGGACAAAAAGAATGTATTGTCTGGGTAGATGGAAGCCAGGGAGTTGTCCGGGCGATGGATGTGGTGGGGTCGGAAGTAGGCCCAGAAGCCATTGTGCGGACTTTGTTGCGGGCGATGGAGTATCCCCAAGGGCCTGTAAAACCAGGTAAACCACAAAAAATTGTGGTGCGCGATCGGGAAATTCAATTTTACTTAAGAGGCATATTGCAAGATTTAGGTATTGCTATTGAATATGTATCTTCCCTACCGCTAATTGATGAATTATTTCGGGAATTTGAAGAAGATCAAAACTCTCAACCTCCAAATTTGCCTCCCCAGTACGCTACCCCATTAATGGAAGTAGCTGAAGAAATTTGGCGCTGTGCTCCTTGGGAAGTTTTAGAGGAACATCAGATAATTTCGCTCGAAATTAATAAATGGGATATTCAAACTTTATATGTCTCAATTTTAGGGATGTTAGGCAAAGAATACGGCATTCTGTTATACCGTTCTTTGGATTCTTTGAAACAATTTCGCGCTTCAGTGATCCAACAGCAAGAAAGCTCGATCGAACAACTAGAAGAATCTTTCCTCAAACAAGATTGTTTATTTATCACCTTTGAAAGAACAGAAGATTTGTTTGAAGAATACGACGAAGATCTCGACCTGGCAGATTTATCATTGTCGGAAGTCGAGCCTAATTTTGGCAATATTCATCCTTTAGAAGGTTTAAGAGCTTCTTTATTTGAAGAAGAAGCATTAACCGTTTTTGTCGCCCTCACAGCTTTAAATCGATTTTTGCGCCAACATCGTCGCCGACTCTCCATAGATGATATTCCGAAAATTAATAGTAACTACCGCATTACTCTGCCCCCAGGATCGGAAACTAATCAGGTAGTATCTGTGAAAGTAGCAACTTTGCCAGATGTAACCGAAGAATTGTGGGAAATGGCTAGTTCAGAAGGTTTGGTCGATCTTGAAGACGAAGATGAAGATGATGAAGATGACCTCTTGCCTGACTTGCGTGATGATTTAATCCCACCAGATTCTTTTGTCAGCCTTGACATGGTTACTTGGGAAATGATGGATTATTTTCGTTCTAATTTAGACAGCATTCAATTAACAGAAAGTGTCCTGAAAACAGGGGATGGTTTCCCAGTAATTTTAATCCAAACTTCTCGCCCAAAAGCCATAACTTTGATTGAACAGATTGAAGCAGCAGGCGGTTTAGATAAAATATTCTTTAATCCTGGGGAAGACCCCTTTGAAAGCGATGTTTATGACTTAGGCATTTTGCAAACAAAAAATGGGGAAATGTACCTGTTTGGCGAGTTTAGTCAAAATGATTCTACACATAAAGAAGCACGAAAAAAATGGGATTCTCGCACTAAGAAAACAAAAGGTAATTGTGGTTTGTTAGTTGCTAGAGGGGTAAAGGGTGCTTCTAAAGGGAATCCAAAATTACCAGATATGATGGCTTTGTTTTCCGCTAAATTCATCTCCCACGAAGAAGCGGGTTTAGGGACTCTGCAACGGATAATTCAATTAGATTGGGAGTAACTGTGCAAATTTTTCCACAGGAAAAGGTCAAGGTAAAAAAGTAAAATAGATTAGATTTCTGCAAAAAGAATGTAGAGGCGTTTGATGAAACGTCTCTACTTTTGTAGCGTATATTTAGATAAATCTGCCAGTCGTCGTTTTGTGCGATCGCCTAAAAAAAGTATTCTACACTACTAAACCACTGTTTGTACAAGTTAATAATTGTAATGTTAATATTTATTAAGCTACTAACAAATGGTAAATTTTACCTTGTGTGAAAAAATAGCAAAAGTTAGTTAACCCCTTAGTTATGCCAGTTAAAAACCATTGGGAAGTGTTAAAGATATGTTTTCACCTATAGAACAAAAGCATCAAAATGTCAACCTACCGAAAGGTAAAGAAATCCAATCTCTGGCTAAACAATGGGCTAAAAAGTATGTCCAGAACTTAGAAGATCATACAGATAGCCTAGATGCAAATAGAGAATCATCTGCTAAAAATCAGCGTTTATTAATAGCAGAAAAACTACGCTACTCGCTGCGGAACACTAGCTTACAAGCGTGGCATAAAACAGAATATTTGATTGGTAAAGAGATTCAAAGACATCGGATAAATCCGAATTTAATAGACCCTTGGCAAATTTGTGAAGATGTTTTTACTGTATATGAAAAAACTTTAGAAATATATGCTCAAATGCTGTCGCCGCAGTATTTATCAAGAATTATCAGCCCATATTTGGGAGGAATTCGTAAGAAATATACCGCTAACGATCCCAGAGTAATTGGTTTTGTGAGTATGCAGTTCCATTACACTGGTCTAATTCTAATAGAAGACCTTTCATTGCGAAATAAAAATGAATTATTAAGTTATTTAAAAGTGATTGACGATCATTTGTATATGCCATTACAACGAGCTTATGATGCCGCAGCTAATCAAGATTATGAATCAAAAAATCTGATAGTTGTCCAACAACTATTACCAGCAAGTACAGAAATTGCCAGAAATATTTGCGATCGAGTTATTGAATTATACCCGAACTACTCAACCTATTCAGGTAGTCTGAAAAATCCTGTGATAAAAACTGCTAGCATCCGCGATGTGGAAATGTTTCAAGTATACTTGTGGGTATGTGTTCTCGAAAATAGTATTGCAGGAATTCAGCAAGAGTTATTTCCTTTATGTGTGATGCTTTATCCCACATTAAAAGTGCGCTGGGAGTTAGTCAGACAAATGATTAATTTATTAGGTAAGGAAATAGGTAATCGTTTAGGGAGAGAACAACAACAGTTATTTGTACCTTATTTTCAGGCTTTGCGAGAGATGTTTTCACCGGAAGTATTCCCGGAAAGTTACATAGATGAATTAAAAGATTATAGAAGAGGAGGTAGAGGTATAGTGATTTAAGCATTTATCTAATCTTGCCTGTCAGTATGGGAAAAAGATCGGTCTGATATTAAAATATGTAAAGAAACTGAGCAGGAACAGATTGGGATGCGAGTTGCAATTGTTGGTGCGGGATTAGCGGGAATGGCGACAGCGATCGATCTAGTCGATGCTGGATGCGAAGTGGAAATTTTTGAATCTCGTCCCTTTGTCGGGGGTAAGGTTGGTAGCTGGGTAGACGCAGAAGGCAACCATATTGAAATGGGTTTGCACGTCTTCTTCGGTTGCTACTATAATTTATTCGAGTTAATGCGGAAAGTGGGAGCAGGGGAAAACTTACTGCTGAAGGAACATACCCACACTTTTATTAATCGTGGTGGCGTAACTGGTGCGTTAGATTTTCGGTTTATTACTGGTGCGCCTTTTAATGGATTGAAGGCATTTTTTACGACTTCGCAACTTTCGTTACAGGATAAAGTGCAAAATGCGATCGCATTAGGTACTAGTCCCCTAGTTCGAGGTTTGGTAGACTTCGAGGGAGCGATGAAAACGATCCGCGACCTTGATAGAATTAGCTTTGCTGATTGGTTTAGGAGTCACGGTGGATCGGATGGTAGTTTAAAAAGAATGTGGAATCCGATCGCTTATGCGTTAGGATTCATTGATACTGAAAATATTTCCGCCCGTTGTATGTTGACAATTTTTCAGTTTTTCGCTGCAAAAACGGAAGCTTCCGTATTAAGAATGTTGTCAGGTTCACCTAATGAATACTTACACAAACCAATTGTTAACTATATAGAAGATCGAGGCGGAAAGATTTATACTCGTCGTCGGACTAGAGAAATTTTGTTTGCCGAAGAAGCGGGAAAAACCAAAGTTACAGGGTTAGTAGTTGCGAACGGGGAAACGGAAGAAACTATTACCGCTGATGCTTATGTTTGTGCTTGTGATGTTCCCGGAATTCAAAGATTGTTACCTCAAGATTGGCGCAAGTGGCAAGAATTCGACAATATTTATAAATTAGAAGCTGTACCTGTGGCGACAGTACAAATGCGCTTTGATGGATGGGTGACAGAATTACAAGATAACCCAGCAAGTCAAAAGTTTGATCGCGCTTCTGGGATTGATAATTTACTTTATACCGCAGATGCAGATTTTTCCTGTTTTGCCGATTTAGCATTAACTAGTCCAGAAGATTATTATCGGGAAGGACAAGGTTCTTTAATGCAGTTAGTGTTGACTCCCGGCGATCCTTTTATTAAAGAGAGTAATGAAGCGATCGCAAATCATGTCCTCAAACAAGTACATGACCTTTTCCCCTCTTCCCGCAAATTAAATATGACCTGGTATAGTGTAGTTAAACTTGCCCAATCTCTCTATCGAGAAGCACCAGGAATGGATCTTTATCGTCCAAATCAAAAAACACCGATTCCTAACTTTTTCCTAGCAGGTAGTTACACCCAACAAGATTACATTGATAGTATGGAAGGTGCAACTATTTCGGGAAGACAAGCGGCAAAAGTAATTTTAAACCAGAAAAAATAGATGATAATTCAAGTTGCTGGTTATGAATTTAAACGTTTTTGATCCCCCTAAATCCCCCTTAATAAGGGGGACTTTAAATTCCGTTCTCCCCTTAACAAAAGGGACTTTGAATCCAGTTCTCCCCTTAACAAAAGGGACTTTGAATCCAGTTCCCCCCTTGTTAAGGGGGGTTAGGGGGGATCGAACCGAGAATATTTGTAACCAGCAACTTGCGTTAATAGGCGATCGTAATTTAAATTGTCAGTGAAAATTGGCAATTTAAATTACCAACTACCAACTACCAATTACCAATTATTAAAATGACAGACTGGTTAGAACATAGTGTACAAGTAGAAGTAGCAGTTCCGATCGAATTCTCTTGGAGTTTGTGGTCAGATTTGGAACAAATGCCTCGGTGGATGAAATGGATCGAATCGGTTCATGTTTTGGAAGAAAATCCTGATTTATCCCGGTGGAAACTCGCTACTGGAGGTCTTGAATTTACTTGGTTGTCGCGAATTTTAAAAATAGTTCCGCAACAAATTATTCAATGGGAATCTGTTGATGGTTTACCGAATAGAGGTGCAGTGAGATTTTACGATCGACACGGTAGCAGCATTGTTAAATTAACAATAGCTTATGGAATTCCTGGCTGGTTGGGTAAAATAATGGATAATTTGTTTTTAGGTAGAGTTGTCGAGTCAACAATTCAAGCAGATTTGGAAAGATTTAAGGAATATGCACTAGCAGCTTATGGTCAATCTTAATTGAGGTGCATTAGGTTAGGAGTTTGGTTGTTTTGAGCAATCAGACTTACTTATCTTCTTAAGTATGGAAGCGGAAGAGCCGTTAAGTATTGTAAAAACATCCCTAAAGAGACTGAAATTACCAATAAGATGAGTGGGTAAAACTCTACATTCTGACCATTCTTGCGTTTAAACACAAGACCAGGAAATTTTTGTTTTAGCCATTGAGATGGTGGGTTTGTTAAAGCAAATATGATTCTAGCTATTTTATTTCTTTCACTAATTTCACTAATTTCTGGAAAAAAAAGTATAACATTAATTAAGCAAATAAATGAATATAAAGTTATGCTCAGGTTTATCATAAATGCTAATATCATATAAATTCCATAAAATTGGGTTGCATCCATTTGATATAACATAAGAAAAAAAGAGTTTATTCAAAATTTTTCTATAGGCTAACAGCATCATTATATTATTTGAATGCGGTTTAATCAACCATCTTTAGCGGCTTTGTCGTTTTTTAGATAATCAAGCTAGAATATCCGCAAACTTAAAATCGTTACCCAAAATGACTAAAACTCTTGATGTTACCGGACTTACTTCCCAACAAATTGATCAAATTCACGCCATGATAGAGACATTTAGAGCTATCAATAAACATCAGAATCTAACAGAAGAGCAACTATCAGAAATCGATCTAACTCCGTTGTTTTTTGAAAGCGAAATCTTACAATCTTTTAATCGTAGTATGCTTTATGGCAACAGAACCTAAACTAATTTATCACGACACTAATGCTCTCGCTTATGTAGCGATCGCACATCATACTGACACCCTTCGAGAAGATCGTCAACCTATTCCCGAACCATCCTTGAAAGCAAAAACAATTTCTGTTGCAACTTAATTCGATCGCAATCTGACTTCTGGAACTAAAGTAATAATGGTTTCTATTAAATCATTGGTTTCTACAGGTTTAGCAAGGTGACGTTGAAAACCAGCAACGATCGCCTTTCGTTGATTAATCTCTCCAGCATAAGCTGTTAGAGCAATAGCCGGAACTTTTCCACCCTGTTCTGGTGGCATTGCCCGAATTTTCTGAATTAGCATATAACCGTCTATTTCTGGCATTCCAATATCACTTACCACCAAGTCTGGTTTTACTTGGGGAAAGATTTTCAGGGCTTCACTAGCAGAAGATACCACAGTTGCGATCGCTCCTGCTTCTTTCAGGATGAAGGCGATCAACTCCCGTGCATCTGGCTCATCATCTATTAACAAAACGCGGATATCTTGTAAAGGATAAAGACCAAGGGATAAAGATGCAAAAGAATTCTTTTCACCTGCGATCTGTTCCCTTTTATCTGTGAGCAGCGGTAGCCTAACAGTAAAAGTCGCCCCTAATTCTTGACCCGGACTTTGGGCTTCAACGGTTCCCCCATGTAATTCAACCAGATGATGAACGATCGCCAACCCCAATCCTAAACCACCAAATCTGCGCGTTGTCGAGCCATCCTCCTGGCGGAAATACTCAAATACGAATGGCAAAAACTCTGGAGTAATGCCTTTGCCTGTATCTCTGACTTGAATTTGAGCATAATTATCGATTTGTGCTAACTCAATCTCTACCTTTCCTCCAGAAGGTGTAAATTTCACGGCATTGGAGAGCAAGTTCCAAATCACCTGTTGCAAACGGGCGGAGTCCCCTATAACCTTTCCGACATCAGGATGAAAAATTGTTTGAATCTCAATCCCCTTTACTTGGGCGGCAAGTCTGACCGTTTCGATCGCAGCTTCAATAGTGTTAACCAGTTTGATTGGCTGGGGGTACAACACCAATTTTCCTTGCAAAATCCGGGAAACATCGAGCAAATCTTCAATTAGTTGACTTTGCAACCGGGCATTGCGCTCTATTGTTGCTAGAGCTTGCTTCGTCTTTTCCTGATCGAGTTTGCCAGATTGCAGAAGCTTTGCCCAACCGAGAATCGGATTTAAAGGCGATCGCAACTCATGAGATAACACGGCAAGAAACTCATCTTTAATCCGATTTGCGGCTTCGGCTTGCTCCCGTGCGGCTTTTTCCCGTGCTAGCAGTTCTTCTCGTTCGGCTTCGGCGCGTTTGCGATCGCTAATATCGATGAAGCTTGCCACCGCTCCCACAATTTGCTCATTATTGAGCAATGGTGCGGCGCTAACCAGAATATCATAGTAGCTGCGATCGTCACGTACCATGCGGGATTCGATCGCATAGCTGACTTCTCCCCGGAGGGCTTTGGAAATTGCATAATCTTCTAAGGTAATCCGCTTGCCATCTGCATCGTGAGCAGTTCCCCAGTTAAACAGATCCAGGTCAAGAGTTGTGTCATTTGGGTCTTGCTGTGCCAGTCGCCTTGCTTCAGGATTGGCAAAAGTTAATTTCCCTTCAGCGTTGCACACAATAATCGCATCAGCAGCATACTTCAGAATTGTTTCCAACAAAAACCTTTGTTCGCGCAGAGCTGCTTCTGCACACTGACGTTCCTCAATCTCCTGTTGTAGTTGCTGATTGACTTGCACCAGTTCCATTGTTCGTGACTCTACTCTTGCTTCGAGTTCATTTTGAAACTGCCTTAATTCTGCTTCAGTTCGGAGGCGTTCCTCTATTTGCCCTTTTAATGCCAGATTCGCTTGCTCTAGTTGAGCAGGGCTAGGCAATGCTAAAGCTTTCGGAACCAGAGGCACAAGTTCTAAAGCTGTATATATTGAGACTAGGGCAGTTCCAGCTTTAATCGCCCCAGATAACCAGTAGGTAGGATACCAAAGCGTCCAAATTTCGGCAAAATGGGTTGTACCGCAGGAAATAATGAAAACTGCAAATAACAAAAATATCCAGTGGAAAGGTAAGTCTTGTCGTTTGCGAACGAAGTAAAACAACGTCAGGGGAATGGAATAGTAGGCAACCCCAATTATGGCATCAGAAATTAAATGCAACCAAACTAAGCCTGGTTTCCAAAGATAACAGTGACCATGAGGAATGAACGAGCCAGAGCCAAATAGATTGATTAGAATGTCGTGCATATTTCGATTGAATAGCAGTTTCAGAGGTTAATAAGCTTTTGCAAAAATTAAATCTAGTATCCCTATATACATATATGCACGATTTCTTACATTTAATCCTACTTTTTTTAAGAAGAATCTCTCCTAAGATAGAGGATTTTGAGAAATTGTATAATTCTTTTTAGTTAAAAATCAAATATAGCAACGAATATTAAAACAATAGTTCTCTACCGAAAGGAAAGTTTTCGGTAGGCGTTTTAACTACAAATCAAGGCAGATAATCAATTAAGTTTACCAAGCGGGATCGACAAATAAATTAATTGTCAATTCTTCCTTTCCTGGGGGAACTGCGGTGATGCAAGCACGAATGAAATTTTCTTCATCTAATTCGACTTCGCAGGCGTGACAGGAACCCATTAAACAACCTGTGGGAATCACCACTCCAGCACGGTTTGCTACTTTTAGTAATGGTTCTCCTACTTCAGCTTCTACGGTAATATTATCGGGAAGAAAAATAATTTTGGTCATTGGTTATTGGTGATTTGTTGGTGTTAATTAACTGGGTAAAATCGGTTTTAAATCGAGGTGAGATTCTACTACATCTGCGATCGCATCTAGCATAGCTTCCCGTTGTTCTCGATAATTGGAAATACCATTGGGCAAAGCGTGTAAACCCCGTTGTTGGCGCAATAAATTTAACCAAGCGCGTCGCCAAGGGCCATTATCAAAAATACCATGTAAATAAGTTCCCAAAACCGATTCTGTGGAGTCAACCATACCTAAATAAGGGTCATCAAATAAAGGTTTAACTCCTTGACTTTCTAATTGACGAGAGCGGCCTTGATGGATTTCGTAACCAGAAATAGGTAAACCGAATTGGGGATAATTAGATGTTACTTGACGCTGACGGACGACTTTTTGCGGTGTAATTAATGTACTTAAAGGTAATAAGCCCAATGCTTCACAACGTTGAGAATCATTACCTTCAATTCCTTCGGGATCGGCGATAACTTTACCTAACATTTGATAACCACCGCAAATTCCCAAAACTGTACCACCGGACGCTACATATTCTTTAATTGCTGTTACCATTCCTGTTTGTTGCAGAATGGTATAGTCAGCAATTGTAGCTTTTGTGCCGGGAATAATTACAGCATCAGGATGACCTAAATCTTGTTTGGGGCTAACATATTTAAGATTAACAGTAGGCTCTGCATCTAAGGGATCGAAATCAGTAAAGTTAGAAATTCTGGGGAGACGAATTACGGCAATTGTAATATCACCTTTAGTTTTTTTGGTAGGACGATCGAATAAATCCAAGGAATCTTCGGCGGGAAAATCGTGTTCAATCCAAGGAATCACGCCAATCACGGGAATGCCTGCGTATTTTTCTAACCATTCCACACCTGATTGTAAAAGGCTGCGTTGTCCGCGAAACTTGTTGATAACTATGCCTTTAATTAATGCTCGTTCTTCTGGTTCTAATAATTGTAATGTACCAACAACATGGGCGAAGGCTCCACCGCGATCGATATCTACAACCAAAATTGTATTAGCATTCAAGTGACGAGCTACCCGCATATTAGTTAAATCGCGGTGTTTCAAGTTAATTTCCGCCGGACTACCAGCACCTTCACAAATTACTAAATCGTATTCTGCACCTAAAGTTTGTAAAGAGTCGGTAATTGCTTGCCAACCTGGTTGAAAATATTGTTCATAGTATTCTAAAGCTGTGGCTCTACCTACAGCTCTGCCTTTAATAATTACCTGAGAGGTCATGTCGCCTTGGGGCTTGAGTAGAATGGGATTCATTTCTACAGCGGGAGTAATGCCAGCTGCCCAAGCTTGGACTGCTTGTGCGTGTCCAATTTCGCCGCCATTGGCGGTGACGTAGGCGTTGAGAGCCATATTTTGACCTTTGAAGGGTGCTAAACGCCAGCCACGTCTGGAGAGGATGCGACAGAGTGCTGCTGTTAGGAGTGATTTTCCTGCGTGGGAGGTAGTGCCCACAACCATAATTGCTTTCATAATTTTTGGGGATTAGGGACTGGGGACTGGGGACTAGGGACTGGGATTCTTTTATATTTAGGTCTTTCAGAAATTAATTAAATTTTCTTATTGCCATAAGTACGAGAGAGTCCAAATTAAAAAGTTTGAGTTATTTTAAAGAGGCAATCTTAGCCAGCGAGTGAAAAACTGATAAATGCGATCGCGCCAAGAAGCTGGGGGTATTTCGTCACCTTGAGTAGATAATTTATCGATGATTTCATGTCCTAGAGGTGTGAGACGAAAGCTATTAGTAATGCCTTGTCCATCTACTTCTCGGCGCAAAATTCCGACTTGAATCAGCCACAGCAATGAGTTATCTGCGATCAATTCTGAGAGTTGGCGTTGTGTGAATTGGTTTTTGCTGCCATTAGCACCAGCAATTTCTTGAAAATCTACACTGCGCGAACGCATGGTTGTAAACAATAGCATTCGGAAAGGGGATACTCGGAGCGATCGCTCTGCACGTTCAATGGTTTTTTGAGAATACGAAAGAGAATTAGTTGCTTTTTGTTTTAGCGAGTTCATTGATAATTTGGAGTTGAGGATCGATCGCTCAATGTTTATTTATTATCATAAGTCTTTTTTGTCTGGAGCAGTTACCGAAGCTAAAAAATTTACTCCTGATGAGAAATGTGAAATCATGTAAAATCCAGATTGAGAAACAATTGATTACTCAGAAGGAAGCTTAAATCATGGCTTTAGCAGTCGGTACGGATGCACCAGCATTTACAGCCAAAGACACGAATGGTAATACTGTTTCACTATCTGACTTTGCTGGGAAAACAGTAGTGTTGTATTTTTATCCAAAAGACGATACTCCTGGCTGTACCAAGCAAGCTTGTAGTTTTCGTGATGCTCAATCAGATTACCAAGGGAAAGATGTGGTGGTGTTAGGAGTCAGCAAAGATGATGAAACTTCGCACCAAGCCTTTACCCAAAAATACAATCTAAATTTTCCCCTTTTAGCTGACACTGATGGAGCAATTATCAAAGCTTACGATGTTGATGGTGGTGGTTATGCCAAGCGTGTTACTTATGTAATTGATGGTAGTGGCAAAATCGTCCATGTTGACGCTGCGGTGAATACTGCAACTCATGCTAGCGATATTTTAGCAACACTTGGTTTGTAGTTTTTGGTGTAGATAAATATCCCAGCGAGATCCCCGACTTCTTGGAGAAGTTGGGGATCTGAGTATAGTTCACTGATTTGGTGTTGTGGTGTTTTCACTAGGAGTTTTGGGGTTTACGCGATCGATCAATTGATCGGGAACTTGCAGACGTTGGCGTTGTCTAGCGCGGAACTGAGTAGCCGCATCATCTAGATTTTCCTTTTGTTCGTTGTTCACATCTTCCATCGATCGATTTAACCCCAAATTAGAGCGATGGATTAAATCAAAAACGCTGAAAGATTGACCAGTTCCACCAGTAAGGGGATCGCCATCTTTTTGAAAATCTTGACTGGGATCGGTATTCAAATTTTGAGCAAAAGTTGCTTCTGGCAATAGCAATATAGAGAAAGTAGTTCCTGCTAATAAACCGAAAGCTATTTTGCTGAGATACTTAAATGACATTTAAAATTTCCTCCTCATTAATTAACATGAAGTTCAGATAATCAGTTATGTTTCCCACAGTAATCAAACCCCACCCCTTAATCCCCTCCCCGTAAACGGGGAGGGGAGACAAAGCATCGCTTTGGCGGGGGTGGGGTTTTCTCTTGTTTCATAAGTAATCAAGCGGACATGATCTTACAGATTAATTTAAGCAAATCTCCGACGTAATAAAGGCTGAATGCTTAAAAATGCTGCCACATCAAGCAATAAAAGTACTAGAAGTGTTCCACCTAATGATACATTACCCCAAGGAGCTTGCATCACTACACTACCAAGACTCCAATCGCTATGCAAATAGAGATAACGAATGGGTTCAATAGCAAAACTTAAGGGATTGAGAGAGGAGATAAATTGCAACCATTTTGGCATAAAAGAAAGGGGAGCCAAAGCCGTACTTGCAAACAACAAAGGTAAGTTAGTTACAAAAATCACTGCTATTAATTCGATGTGTCCGGGTAAAGCAAAAGCCAAACCCAAACTTAAAGCTGTGACACCCAAAACCAACAAAAGAATGATTGTAGCAATCACACTCAAACCCAGGATATCAGGTAAACCTGCACCTAAAAAAGCACTAGTAGCAATGATGGCGATCGTCTGAACAGCACTAAGAGTAATGATAAAGATTGCCGAAGCAAAAACGATCGAATACCGACTAGCCAAAGGTGCAACTAACAAACGGTTCAAAAACCCAAATTCGCGATCGAACATCACAGGCAACCCTGCATTTAGCGCCCCACTAAACGCAGTAAAAACAATCACACCTGCTGCCAAAAACTGACCGTAATTAGTATCATTCCCAAACAAACCCTTGGGAGCATTTTGAAACAAAGCCCCAAACAAAATCAACCAAATCAGAGGTTGAATCACCCCAGCAATCAAAGTAGAAGGGCGACGTTGTAACTGAATAAACAACCGACGAGTCAAAGCCAAAGTTTCCTGAACAAACTCCCCCAAAAACCCAGAAGAACTCCCTTCAGAAACCTTCTCTGACTCAAAACTAACATTAGACTTCGGACTTAAAGTACTACTCATTTTCTTCTCTTTCCTTCGCGTTCTTTGCGTCCTTTGCGGTTCAAAAAAAAATCTTATTTCATACTTTGCTTTTTCTCAGCCTTCAAATCCCGACTACTAACAGCCGCCAACTCAGCATCCATCAAAGTTTTACCAGTAGCCGCCAGATAAACATCATCCAAACTAGGGCGAGATTGAGCAATTCCAAAAGTAGGCAAACCAGCCGCTTGTAGAGCTTGCTGAATCACAATTAAAGCATCATTTTGCGGAGTTACCACCAAATTCAAAGAATTACCTTGAGCGTTATTAATAATCACCTCTTGCACAAAAGGCAGAGATTTCAACATATCTTTAGCCTTTTCTGCTTCTTCCATTGGGGAAAACTCACGGATGCGGAGAGTAACGCGATCGCCACCCACGCGATCCTTCAACTGCGAAGGCGTACCGGAAGCGATGACCACACCTTGATCGATGATGGCGACGCGATCGGCTAAAGCATCAACCTCTTCCAGATAGTGACTAGTGAGCAACACCGTAGTTCCCGCATCGCGCAACTGACGCAAGATATCCCACATTACCACTCTACTTTCGATATCTAATCCTACCGTTGGTTCGTCCAAAACCAAAAGATCCGGTTTGTGCAATAATCCTGCTGCCAAGTCTAACCGCTTGCGGATACCACCGGAATAAGTGCCAGATTTTTGATCGGCGTATTCCTGCAAACCCAAAGTATCGATCATTGCGTCGATCCGTTCTTTGCCAAACTTACCCGGTAAATGGTAGAGTGCGGCTTGCAGTTGCAACAGTTCTCTTCCGGTGAGAATTTTGTCGAGGGCGACTTCTTGGGCGACGTAGCCGATGCGTTGACGCGCCTGCTTGGGGTTGTTAATCACCGAAATGCCGGAAACCTCGATTTTGCCTGCATCTGGCATCGCCAAGGTACACAGACATCTAATTGTAGTAGTTTTGCCTGCACCGTTTGGCCCCAAAAGACCAAAGATTTCTCCCGGTTCTACTTGAAAGGATACATCCTTCACGGCTTTGGTGTTGCCGTAGCTTTTTTGGAGATTTTGGATAATCACTGCGGGAGCCATAGTTGTCCCAATTTAATAATTCGCAACAATCTTTACATTTTATTGTAGCGGGGTTGAGTTGTGAGTTAAGGAAGCTGTGCGTTAATCAAATGCGATCGCACCTTTAGCTAGCTCATGAGATAGACGAAGGTGAAATCGCATTTTTCCGAATTAAAAAATTAGTGCTACAACTACTTTAATTGTTGCTGTGGCATAGGCCAATCATTGCATAGTGCTATTAGCTCTACTGGAAAAGGAAGTTCTTTAACATCCTCAATAGCCATTTTTCGCTCCCAACTCTTTCGATCGGGTATCCATTTAAAGCCTACACACTTTGCCTGCTCTCTGTCTTTATAATCTACAAGAGCGCGAAAAAGTGCTTTAGGTCTTAAGGCTTTTTCAAACATAGCCTGTAAGTTTTCCATGCGATTAAAAAGATCTGCAATTAATTGGCATTGACTCAATGCTCTATGGGGTTCAAAAACCGCTATATCATGTGCTATTGCTAAACTTATTAAAGATCTACCGTACTTGGTTTGACGAGGCCAGCAAAAATCTTCATCCGTACATAACCATGAAAGTGGTTTACCTTGAGAGTTTAATAGAAGAGGTAAAGCGCTACTTCCATTTTCAAAAGAGCCAAACCAATTCTTATGAAATTTAGCATTGTGGGCTACAATAAAATCCCCTTGTTCAGCCATAGCAGTAACTATTGATACTCCCCATGCAGCTTGTTTAACCTTTATTTCGCTTAATGCCTCTGGGTTAATTCTGTTGAAATGTTCTGTTGGATTACTATTTGCTCGAAGAACCGTAGAAAATTGCTGAATAGTAGTTTGATGCTTCACTGAATAAAGGATTGCTCCAATTTCTACTACTTGTCCTTGCTTATGTTCAAGGTCTGTAGTTTCCGTATCTATGATTAAAACCTGTTCGGGTACGGGAAGCCCAGCTTTAGAGAACTTGGATGAGAAATGGTTCATAATAAAAAAAGTAAAAAAAACAAGTTTGCCTACCAGCTATTACGCTTGGGGGCATTTTTTTTGGCTGTTTAGCCTACCAACATAATTGAGCTTAGTTGATTAACATTGCTTTTGTCAACACTAGAGTAATTTTAATTTACTAGCGCATACTACACTAGCGAATGCTATATTCGCTAGTGTAGATAGTAGACTGACATCAGTAATAGAGACAAAGATGAAAAAGATTCGCTGTAGGCTCAAAGAGTTAATAGAAAAACACGGTCTGTCCCAATCACAGCTTGCTAAAGAGACTAATCTAAGCATCAATGCGATAAGCAGACTTTATAAGGAGGAATTTGACCGGATTGACTGTAACACGGCTGCTGTCTTGTGTAATCACTTTCGCTGTGATATCGCAGATCTGTTTTTTATAGAGACTTCGGAACGATTGACAGCAGAAGAATTTCAAAAGCAATATCTAAGCGGCAAGAGAGATTTTTCAGGAGTAAATCTTGGTGCAGTTGATTTGAGCAACTTTGACTTAGCAAAAGCTGATCTAACAAGGTCTAACCTAAAATCTACTATCTTAAAAGAGGCTAATTTAACAAGGGTACATCTAACAAGAGCTACCTTGGAAGGAGCTATTTTAATTAAGGCAAACCTGAGCGAAGCAAATTTAGATGAAGCAGACCTGACACGCTCATGTTTAGAAGAGGCAATATTGTATGCAGTTAATCTCAGAGGTACAAAGCTTACTTTTGCTAATTTAGCTTATGCAAAGCTGATATATGGTGAACTAACTGCGATTGATATTAGTGATGCTTGTTTGGAAAATGCAGAGTTGAATTGGGCAAATTTAAATCAAGCAATTTTGAGACGCACAAAGTTAAATAATGCCAAATTGGTTAGAGCAAATTTAAGAAACGCAGACCTAACTGGTGCTGAATTGAGAGAGGCAGATCTAAGATGTACAGACCTAAGTGAAGCAAATCTGAGTAGTGCTGATCTCAGAAGAATTAATTTAGAAGCGAGTTGTTTGATTGGTGCTAACTTAAGCGATACCGACTTAACTGGTGCAAATTTAAGTAATGCTGATCTCAGCGATGCGAAAATAAGTAACGCTAACCTAAGAGTTATAAATCTTAAGAATGCCTCCCTACGTGGTGCTGATATGAGAAATACTGACCTGGGGAGAACCTATCAAAAAGATACTGCTTCACGAGCAATTCTATGTGGTGCTGACTTAAGCGGTGCCGACTTAAGTGGTGCTGATTTAAATTATGCCGACTTGAGTGATACTAACTTAAGCGGTGCTATTCTAAACAGAACTAATCTGAGGGGAGCAACTATGCCTGATGGCACAGTTTATGATTCAAGTAGACATCAAGAATTTGAATATTCAAGCAAGCTTGAACAAGAACTAGAGGAGTTTTAAGCTATTAGAAGTTCTAAGCTATTAGAATTTAATAATACTCGCAACAGGAACTAAAATAATGAAATGGCGCGTCATCATTGAACCAGATCCAGAAACGGGAGATTATGCGGTTTGGTGTCCAGAATTACCTGGTTGTACTTCCGCAGGAGAAAGTCAACAAGAAGCTTTAGAAAATATTCGTGAAGCTATTGAACTTTATTTACAACCTGATGCGATCGTTGCAGAGGTTAATGGCATTTTCCGTTATTATTAAATTGCGATCGCTCAAATAATCCCACTATGACTGAAATTGTATTTTTAGTAGAAGATGATCCAGACGGCGGGTACAATGCTCAAGCTTTAGGCGAATCAATTTTCACTCAAGCTGATAATTTAGAAACTTTACGAGAAATGGTTCGTGATGCTGTTCGCTGTCATTTTACTGATGAAAAAAATCGCCCTAAAGTCATTCGTTTACATATAGTCCGTGATGAGGTATTTGCTTCGTGAAACTTCCACGAGACTTGTCTGGTGAAGAGTTAGTTAAAGTTCTTGCTCGTTTAGGTTATGAAGTTAGCCATCAAACGGGTAGTCACATTCGTTTAACTACTCAACAAAATGGTGAACATCATGTTACAGTTCCGGCACACGATCCTATTAAAGTAGGTACGCTTAAAGCTATACTGCGAGATATTGCAACTCATGCTGGTATAACTCGTGAAGAGTTACTAGCGCAGCTATTTTCCTAAAAGCTACCAATCATCTTAAGGAACCAAACTAATGAAATGGCGCGTCATCATTGAACCAGATCCAGAAACGAGAGATTATGCGGTTTGGTGTCCAGAATTACCTGGTTGTACTTCCGCAGGCGAGACTCAACAGGAAGCTTTAGAAAATATTCGTGAAGCTATTGAACTTTATTTACAACCTGATGCGATCGACTTACCAGCAGAGGCGATCGTTGCAGAGGTTAATGTTTAATGAGTAGTCGCATCCGTCGTCTCACTGCTAAGGAAGTTGAACATCTACTTTATCGGGATTTAAATAAATATGCTGAAATGGTGCGTTACGTTGTCACGCTTCGCACCCTACGAATAGTATTTAGCTTCTAGTTGCTAAAAGCGTCTTTGATGCCTTCAACAGTGCGCTCAAAAACATTGGTTGATTTGTCGATCGCTTCTTGAGTTTTTGCTGCGTGTTCATCAGCTGTTTGTTCGATGCGATCGCGATCTCTCTTTGCTTTCCGCTCAATGAAACTACCGCTGTCTGTTGATTCATCAACTTTTTTCGCATTTTCATTTGCGGTTTTCTTCACTTTGTCAGCTGCATCTCTGACAAAATCCTTATGTGCTTCAGCAAATTCACTGGGATTATCTGCTACTGCAATTAAGCTTGTTACAGGTGCAGCGATGGCGGCGCTGTTGGTGAGGAATGCACCTTGCCAAGTGAAGGCGATCGCACACACACAAAACAGAACTGTAGCCATTCTCCGTGCTACTTTTGTAAAATAATTTAGTTTCATAGAATACAACTCCATGAGATTTAATATCTTATTTCTACTTGATCTAATTCAGGAGTAAACCGTTCTCTAGATGGAGATTCTTTTGTCGTAAGTTATTACTTAAATTCCCTCTTTTGGTGGATAGATTTAATGAACATTTTGTAATTATTCTTGGCTGTTTTGCCCAAGTTAGTTATTACTAAATGGCGATCGATCGAATCATCATAACTATCGCTGAAATTGTATTTTTAGTCGCAGATGATAAACGAATTTGTAAATTAACTCCAAGCGCGACGATATTGAACGGGAGATGGGACTGATTGATGTAACTGTTTTGCCGCCCGCATTGCCCAGTAAGGATCGCGCAACATTTCTCTAGCCAGTAACACTATATCTGCTTGACCTGTACGGATGATATGGTCTGCTTGTGCGGGTGAGGTAATCAAGCCAACTGCTCCTGTAGCGATGTTTGCTTCTCGACGGATGCGATCGGCAAAAGGAGTTTGATAGCCTGCACCTGTTGGAATTTGTTCACCTGGCACAATGGCACCCGATGAACAATCGATTAGATCCACGCCTAAAGAGCTTAATTTACTGCACAGTTCCACACTTTGTTCGATATCCCAACCATTAGGCACCCAATCGGTAGCAGAGATCCGCACCCAAAGCGGAGTTCGATCGGGCAGAACATCTCGCACCGCTTGCACAACTTCACACAAAAACCGAATCCGATTCTCAAAACTTCCACCGTACTCATCGGTTCGATGATTGCTCAAGGGAGAGAGAAATTCATGGAGCAAGTAGCCATGAGCAGCATGAATCTCAACTAAGTCGAATCCGGCTGTTAGGGAGCGTTTAGCCGCAGCTACGAAGGATTGAGTTAGCTTTTGGATGGCTTCGGTGCTCAGTGCGATCGGATCGGGGCGATCGGGCTTAAAGGGAATGGCACTGGGCGCAACTACCGCCCATCCTCCTTGGGATTCGGGAATCACATTTCCGCCTTCCCAGGGTGGAGAGGTGCTGGCTTTGCGACCTGCGTGAGCCAGTTGAGTTCCCACGATCGCACCGTTACCATGAATTAACTCGACAATTCGTGCCAACTTTTCGATATGTGCATCTTGCCAGATTCCCAAATCTTGCGGTGTGATTCTTCCTTCCGGCTCTACTGCTGCCGCCTCAGTAATCAAAAACCCCGCCCCTCCTACGGCTCGGCTGACGAGGTGAACCAAATGCCAGTCATTGGCAAATCCATCTTGGCTGGAATATTGACACATGGGAGAAACTGCAATGCGATTCCGAGAAGTAACGCCACGTTGATGAAATGGCTCAAATAAATGGGGCATGGTTGGGAATTTCTAACTCAGAGAAGTACTTCTTTATTAAAAGCCTTGAACGCCGAAATGGTTCATAATCTCGGTCTACCTTCGGAAGGATTTTGGTTCTACGAAAGCAGTAAAGATGGCTACAGAAAAATTGAAAACCCGCAACCAAAGGCGGGTTATCTTAATTTAATTCCTAATTTTACAACTACTGCAAAATTGGAATGGCGCTAATTATGGTTTGTAAACTGCCCGCCAAAGTTGCGGTTAAAGCATGAGTTTCAGGTAAGGTATCAACGACAATTCCTAAACACAACAGCATCATGTAGATGATGGAGTATTTAAAGGTCGATCGTGCTAAAGGAATATCACTGGGATTGTGTAATAATTGCCAAGATTTCTGAATGAATTTCCAGCCTAAAATTGTTGCGATCGCACCATAAACTATTCCCACTGTTCCCAAAGGATAAATTAGCAGAAAACTTGATGCCACCATGATTAAAGTGTAAATCCAAATTTGCCTGGTTGTCTCTTCTTCTCCTACGATTACGGGTAACATCGGAATGCCAACTTTGGCGTAATCTTCCCGAATCATTAATGCTAATGCCCAAAAATGTGGGGGTGTCCACAAGAAAACTATGGCAAATAACATCCAGGCTGACCAGCTTAAATCACCTGTTACCGCTGCCCATCCTACTAAAGCGGGAATAGCGCCAGCAGCACCACCAATGACGATATTTTGGGTAGTATGACGTTTGAGTAAATGGGTGTAAACTGCCATGTAGAAAACTATGCCGGACATTGCTAACAAAGCGGCTAATAAATTGGCGAAAACTGTTAGCAAGGTGAAGGATAAAACCCCAAGGACGATCGCAAAAATAAGTGCATGGCGCGTTTGAACTTTTCCCGAAGGAATGGGACGCTTGCGGGTGCGTTCCATTGTATAGTCAATATCGCGATCGTAAATGCAATTTAAGGTTTGGGCTGATGCTGCTGCGAGAGTTCCCCCTAGTAAAGTTACTACTAACAAAAAGGGATCGACTCTGCCATTTGATGCCATCCACATACTAGCTGCTGTGGTAATTAATAGTAGTGGAATAATCCGGGGTTTCGTCAATTGGTAATAGCTTTGGATTACTTCTTTAAAGTTTTGATGCTGACGAGAAACCCCAGTTGCAATAAGTTCTTGCATGAATTCTAATGTCCTTTGATAATTACTAATTACTAACAGGTGATGGGTAATTGGGAAAGTATAAATTGTAACTTTTTCCCAACTACCAATCGCCAATTATCCATTTGCTACTAACTGGCGATCGCGCCATGCTAAAACGCTGAAAATTACCAGTGTTGCGAGTAAAGCTGCGCCTATTGCTTGGTGACTTACTGTTAATGGTTCGACTTGTAAACGTAACCGGAAAGTCGCCACCCCTAAAGCAATTTGACAGACTAGCAAAGCGCCAGAAATGTTAGCTAAAAATCGCAAATTTGGGTGCAGTCCGGCGGTTCGCCATGACATAATTACCACTGCTAAAACTCCCAAAGTTGCGGGAACAACCCCAGCAATGTGATTATTCATCACTGTACATAAACTAGAGTCAGATAAGCATTGATGTAGTGCCCATTGCGAACCTACTAACGCGCCTAAAAGACTTTGGAAATAAATCAAAAAGGCAGCAACTAAGCTGATCCAGGCTAATTTTTTCGCGGTATTTGTGCCTTTGTAGGGCAATAGTGAGGTGCCAATTACTAACAGGGTAACAAAAAATAACAGTGCCGTTCCCAAGTGTGCGGTGACAATATCGAATCGCAAGAGTTGAGTAACAGTTAAACCGCCGAGAATGCCTTGGAAAATAATTAAGAAGAGGGCGAATAAAGATGCCCAAGGCAACCATTTGGGTATCTGTTGGCGATACCACCAGGATAATCCCACTAGGACGATCGTACTAATTCCCACTAAAGCCGCATCTAACCGATGAAACCATTCGAGGAAAACTTGCAGGTTCATTTGTTGACTGGGCACTAATTGACCATAGCACAAAGGCCAATCGGGGCAAGCTAATCCGGCGTTCATTACCCGTGTCGCACTTCCCACCGCCATTAACAGGAAGGTGGCGATCGCAATCTTCCACACCAAACGACGGATAATGTCTACTGGGGCGATCGCGGAATTACTTCGATCCTGCTGCAACACAGATTCAGTCATCGTTCTACCTTCTCCAACTCCTAGTGTTAAGTTATGGCTGAGTGAACACTCAACCGCATCCAACTAAGGCATTAGTTAACACTTTACTTACGGGATCGAGTTTTGCCCAAAAGCTTTAGGTAATTTTCAGTTCTTCAGGGTTTATATTTCTTAACGGAAAGGCAGAAGAAAGGCAGAAGGCAGAAGGCAGAGGGCAGAAGGTAAGAAAGAAGAAAAGGGTAAAGGCAGAAGAAAGGCAGAAGGTACAAGGGTTGGGGGAGAATAATTTAAAACTCAAAATTCAAACCTTTCCCCCTTCTGCCTTCTGCCTTTCTTCTGCCTTCTGCCTTCTGCCTTCTGCCTTCTGCCTTTCTTCAGTGTCCTGCCATGCGTTGACCAATTTCTAAGACGTTAGCATCGGCGATCGCACTTTCGTAGAAAAATTTACCTTCGCTGAGCACGAGGACGCGATCGGCAATTTTGAGGATTTCGTCTAAATCTTCGCTGACTAATAAAACAGCTACGCCGCGATTTCTGGCAGCTACAATTTGGTCGTGAATGAAACTTACTGCGCCAAAATCTAAGCCAAAACAGGGATTAGCGACAATCAATAATTGGACTTTTTCTGATGATAGTTCTCTAGCTAAAACTGTGCGTTGGACATTGCCACCAGAGAGGTTAACTACTGGGGTATCTGGTGAGGGTGTTTTGATGGAAAATTGTTTAATTAAACCTTGGGCAAATTGACGAATGATTTTGTTAATTAACACCCAACCGCCTACAGCTTGGGGAGGGCGATCGAAAGTCCGTAGCGCCAAATTTTCTGCCACACTCATGTTAGGCACGCAGGCATTTTTTAACGGTTCTTCTGGCAAGGAGAAAATTTGATGTTTGTACATTTCGGCGCGAGTAGCTTTGTACTTTTTCCCGTTCACTAAAATCTCACCCGCAGTTGCCGGACGTTGACCCGATAATACTTCGACTAATTCTTTTTGTCCGTTACCAGAAACCCCTGCAATTCCGACAATTTCCCCAGCATGAACTACGAGATTTACTCCGCAAATAGCTTCTAATCCATTATCTTTATTAGTATGCAAATTTATAACTTCTAATACCGGAACTTTGGCAACAGTCGCTTGTTTTTTAATTGGTTGAGATTCGCGTTTTTCGCCCATCATCATCTCAGCCATATCGGAAACGGAGAGATTTTTTACTGTCCCGCAACCTGCAAATTTTCCTTTGCGTAATACTGTTACTTCGTCAGCAAAAGCGGTGACTTCGCGGAATTTGTGACTAATCATCAATACGCTTAATTTTTCCGCTATTACTTCTTGGCGTAATAAGCCTAAAATTTCATCTGCCTCTTGGGGAGTTAAGACTGAAGTTGGTTCATCTAAAATTAAAATCTTACTTTTGAGATATAGCTGTTTAAGTATTTCTAATTTCTGTTTCTGTCCGGCGGCTAATTGGTAAATGGGTGTGCGTAGGTCAAGATGAAAAGGTGCTGAAGCCATGAATAAGGTTAGGCGATCGTATTCTGCTTCCCAATTAATAAGATTTGAGCCTTCTACAGAAGAAAGTACCAAATTTTCTGCCACAGTCATTGCTGCAATGGAGGTGAAATGCTGATATACCATGCCGATGCCATATTTATGGGCATCACGAGGATTGGTAATTTTATGTGGTTGTTGATTAATTAATACCTGCCCACTATCAGCAGTGTAAAAGCCCATAATGCACTTGACTAAAGTACTTTTACCTGCGCCATTTTCTCCCAATAAAGCATGGAATGTCCCCGGTTTAAGAGTAATTGAAACATTATCTAATGCAGTCATGTTACCAAACCGCTTGGTCATGCTAATTACTTCTAATTTCGGTGGCTTCGTGACTTCTATCATTAAATTGGAAGTAGTGGCAGTCATGGGTATACCTCAATTACGTAGAAGTAATCAGTATTTCATGGTCTATAAATTTTAGTCTGTTCGACGGTAACTTTTCTTTACCTGAATCGTTGTGGTTCTCATTTTTTCTTCAGGTTCGGTAATCCGTTCATTAAATTTGGTAACTTTTACTTTTAGATAAGTCGAGCTTTTGCTAACCTGTTCAGAACACAACGTTGGTAGACAGCGTTGTAACAGTTTTCCAACTACTTAAAGGAAGTTAACATTTCTGATTTTAGTTCGCTAATGGTCGAGTGCTGTTAGCGATCGCTAAATAACTTAACTCTATTGCCGGATTAGGAGGAATTGAAATGAAGCATTTTGCCGATGAATGGGTTAACCAATGGTGCGAAGATAACGGTTGGACAGATTTGGTTGTTGACGGCAAAAATACTTATTGGGCTTTTCCTCCCGGCGCAGTAATGCCGGAACCAATTCCTAGCCAAGAATTAAGAGTAATTAAAGATAAAAAAGGTTTGAGTCCGCAAGAAAGAATTTGGGCGATCGCTGCTGTGGTAGTAACAATTAGTGCGACAATTGCTAGTGGCGTGATGAAATGTCCGATTCCGATTGTTTTGGCGTTTGCGTTTTGTGCGGTTACGGTTGGTCAGTTTGACTTGGATTAGTTTTTTTTGAACCGCAAAGAACGCAAAGGACGCGAAGAAAGAGAAGAAGGAGTTTTTTAAGATCGGGGATCGAGGCTATCGCGTAAACCGTCTCCTAAAAGGTTAAAAGCGAGGACGGTTAAAGTAATAAATAAACCGGGAAAAATTGTTGTCCAAGGATAGGTTAAAGAGTAGCCTCCTTTGAAGGCATCGGCTAACATTGTGCCTAATTCTGGTGTTGGTGGTTGTGCGCCTAATCCTAAAAATCCTAATCCCGCTGCTTCTAAGGTTGCTGTACCAATTGATAGTGTTGCTTGAACGATTAAAGGTGAAAGTGTACTGGGTAAAATGTGATTAAAAATAATCCGATTTGGAGATGCGCCTAATGCTTTTACTGCTTGGATAAATTCTTGTTCTCTTAATGAGAGTACCATGCTACGAGTTAAGCGAATATAAATGGGGATTTGGACGATTCCTACTGCTAACATGACGCTGGGTAAACTTGGGCCTGTGACGGTGACGATCGCGATCGCTAATAATATAGAAGGAAAAGCCAAAAGTATATCTGTTACCCAAATAATCAAAGTATCAGCTTTCCCCCGAAAATAACCCGCAATTAATCCTAAAAGTAACCCAATTATTAACCCTATTCCTACTGAAATTAACCCAACAGTAAGCGAAGTTCGCATTCCATACCAAACTAATACTAAAATATCTCTTCCTAATCCATCAGTTCCAAACCAATGTTCAGCACTAGGAGGTTTTAAACGTGCTGCAAAATTCCGGTCTGTAGCCGGATCGTAAGGATGAATAATTGGCGCTAAAACGGCAAATAATACGATCGAAATGATTAAAATTAAACCAATTTTACCGGAAGTAGATTGTAGAAAACGTTCCCAAAATTTTTGCATAATAAGAAGATATGATACAAATCGTCCGTTGTTCCCACTTGAGTGGGAATCGCGCTGAAGCGCCTACAACAAACCTTCCGTCCGTTGTTCCCACTGAGAGTGGGAATCGCGCTGAAGCGCCTACAACAAACCTTCCGTCCGTTGTTCCCACTTGAGTGGGAATCGCGCTGAAGCGCCTACAACAAACCTTCCGTCCGTTGTTCCCACTTGAGTGGGAATCGCGCTGAAGCGCCTACAACGAACCTTCCGTCCGTTGTTCCCACTGAGAGTGGGAATCGCGCTAAAGCGCCTACAACGAACTTTATTACTTATACTGAATTCGGGGATCTAAAAAAGTATATGATAAATCTACTAACAAGTTAATCAACACAAAAGTTACTGACACAAAAATTACTCCTCCTTGAACAACTGGATAATCTCGCGCTAAAATTCCCTCATAAATCCAAGAACCAATCCCAGGCCATGAGAAAATTGTTTCTGTAAGAATTGCCCCACCAAGTAAAGTACCAAATTGTAACCCAATAGTGGTATTAATTGGTAGAAAAGCATTTTTTAAGCCGTGTTTTAAGATAACGAAATATTCAGGAACTCCCTTTGCTCTCGCAGTGCGGATATAATCTTGCGATAGCACTTCTAACATGGCGCTTCTAGTAATTCTGGCGATGATTGCTAACGGAATGGTTCCTAATGTTATGGCTGGTAAAATTAAATGAGATAGGACATCTTGTGAGGTTTTGATATCTAGTTTGAGAAGGGAATCTAGAACAAAAAAACCTGTGATTGGTTTAAAGTTAAACCCTACGTCAACACTAATTCTGCCGCTAGGAGGTAGCCATTGTAAGTTGACGGCGAATAGATAAATTAGCAATAATCCTAACCAATAAACAGGCAAAGATACTCCTATTAAAGAACTACTCATTAATAGGTTATCTAACCAGCTATTTTTCCGAACAGCAGCAAAAATTCCGGCGGGAATTCCTAAAATTAAGGCGATTAACATTGCTGCTACTGATAATTCAAATGTCGCAGGCCAACGGGTTGTAATTTCATCAATAATCGGAATACCACTAATAATACTTTTGCCAAAATCGAAGCGAATTACATTGAACAAAAAGTGAAAATATTGAATTGGCAATGGTTGATTTAATCCTAATTGCTGTCTTAGGGATTCTATCTGTTCTGGTGTCGCTATTTCTCCTAATAATACCACTGCTGGATCTCCGGGAATTAAATGCAGCAATGTGAATACTAAAAGAGTGATTCCGATAAGAACTGGAAGCAGATTAAGTAACCGTTTTAAAATATATTTAAACATGGTTTATATTCAGTCTCGATCGCTATTGCATGGTAGAGGGCGGGTTTTGTTGAGATATTTTTTGTGAGTTCCAAGTATTATTTGCTAAACCCGCCCCTACAATAACATTTTTTGTTCTATTGTTTACACAAATAATCGATCCAAATTGGTAGGGGCAGGTTTAGCCAAAAGATGGAAATCACTATGAATAATGTAAAAGTTAAAACCTGCCCATTCCTAGCTTTGGTAATTTTTAATTATCACTTCTTTTCAATTCTGGTAAAATTTTCGCTACCTAAAGGACTAGGAATCCAACCTTCAATATTCTTTCTTTTTGTTAATAATGGTTGGGAATGTACTATTGGTAAACGGACTGCTTCTTGATGTAAAATTTCATCGATTTGAGCATAAATTTTCCCTCTTGCTGCTTGATTTCCTGTCGCCCGACCTTGGTTTAAAAGTTGGATAACTTGGTCGTTTTTCCAATTTCCTATATCTACAGTTCCACCAGGGCCAAAATGGGGGTAATAAAAACTATCGGGATCGCCATAATCAGCTGTCCAACCTAACATAAATGCTTGAAAGCCTGGGGATTTTTTGCGATCGGCAATGTAAGCAGCCCAATCTTTGGTGTTAAGTTTAACTCGAATGCCGATCGCACTTAAATCGGCAGCGAAAGCTTCAGCAATTGGTTTTGGTGTGGGAAAATAAGGACGGGAAACTGGCATATACCAAAGTTCTAAATCAAATCCGTTTGGATAGCCAGCTTGTGTTAGTAATTCTTTGGCTTTTTGCGGGTTAGGTGCGGTTTTGGTCAGGTTTTTTGATTGCGCCCAACTTAATATGGATGGGATAAAATGGGGAGATGTTTCGCCTAAGTCTCCCCAAAATGCTTGAACAATTTGTTGTTTGTTGATGGCAAGGTCGATCGCCTGTCTCACCCTCACATCTGCTAAAGGTTTATAACTGGTATTCAGCGCCAAATAGCCAACATTAAAAGAGGGACGGGGAACAGCAACTAAATTAGGATCGCTTTGAATTTCTTTAATTTGATCGGGCGCAAGATCGACGGTAAAATCAATTTGTCCGGCGCGAAGTTGCGCTAATCTTGCTGCGGGATCGTTGACAAAACGAATTACTAATTGATTGGTTTTGGGTAAACCTTTTTGCCAGTAATTAGGATTTTTTGCCAAGGTAACGCGATCGCCTGTTCGCCATTCTTTAAATATAAAGGGCCCAGTTCCTACCGCTAACGCATTTGGAGTACCATAATTAGCACCAGCTTTTTTAATTGCTGTGGGACTAGCTATGCCAAAAAATCCCGATCCAATGGCAGCAGGAAAAGCTGCAAAAGGTTGTTTTAAAACAAATTGAACTGTAGATTTATCAACTACAACAAAGTTTTGTAATAAGGAATTCGGATCTCCTTTAAAACCGCCAAATATTTGCTGCCAAATCTCATAACTTTTGCCAGCATTGCGATAACCGTTGGGATTTTTGGCATCCCACCAACGTTCCACATTAAACTTTACTGCTTGGGCATCAAAATTTGTACCATCGTGAAATTTAACTCCCGGACGCAGTTTAAAAGTCCATGTTTTCCCATCAGCAGAAACAGACCAAGATGTAGCTAAACTCGGTTGCAAATCGGTAGTACCTGGTTTAAATTCTAAGAGGCGATCGTAAATTTGTTGTTGCACAATTAGCGAATTACCATCAGTAATATTTCCCGGTTCTAGGTTTACTGGCGAACCTCCCGAACCGTAAACTAATACTTGTTGATTTGTTGGGGAAGTGGTGGTGGTAGTTCGATCGCTATTCGGCGCACTTTTACAGTTGTTTAGGAGGAGTGCGATCGCACAAACCGCCCCTAAAAAAAATAACCGTCGTCTTTTATAATCGATCATGTTAATTTCTAAAGATATGAAAGAAGTTAAACTAGGAAAATACCTCACTCTCGAAGAGTTTTGTACTTGTACACAAACTTATCAGAAATACGCCGATAAAATCAATCCTTTTCCCGAAAACTTAGCAGAAACATTACCTGCGATAGATGCTTTAACACAGTTTATTTTAGAGCCAATTATAGATTATTTTGGAGTAGAAAAGTTTCGTCTTACTTACGGTTTTTGCTCAAAAGATTTGAAAAAATATTTAGCCAAAAAAGACCCAGAAACAGGTTTAAAAAACGGTCGAGTTGCGCCGGAAATTGACCAGCATATAGCTCATGAAATTAATAAAAATGGGAAGTATTATTGTCAGAGGTTGGGTGCTGCTTGCGATTTTTTGATTTGGGGGGAAGAGAGCGATCGCGTTATCGACTGGATTTTAGCACAAAAATTGCCCTTTGATTCACTTTATTTTTATGGTTCAGAACGCCCCATTCATATTAGTTACGGCCCGCAAAATAAAAGAGAAATTTGGACTTTTACCGCATCAGGACAACCCACAAAAAAGGGAATTGAGCATTGGATTATTTTAAATAAAAAGGCTTTATTATGATATTTTCATCAATTCAACTAATTTTTTTCCCATAAGTAGGTAAGTTAGCATATCTCCCTTACCTTTAATATGTATTAAACCACGTTCTCGAAACAAATACTTTTCTTTTAAAATATCGTAGGTATTTTCTGTAACTTGAACATAACCTGGAATCCCCTGAGATTCCATGCGACTAGCAATATTAACTGTGTCTCCCCAAAGGTCATAAATAAATTTTTTGGTGCCAATTACTCCAGCTATTACTGGCCCAGTATTCACCCCAATTCTGATATTGAAATCTTGATTGGTTTCTTTATTAAACTGCTTTAGTGCTTGCAACATATCAAGCGCCATATCTGCGATCGCTTCTGCATGATCTACTCGATGGTGGGGAATTCCGGCTGCTACCATATAGGCATCTCCAATTGTTTTTATCTTCTCTAGTTGATGAATTTCAGCTAATTTGTCAAACATCGAAAATATGTGGTTGAGTAAATCAACTAATTCCTGGGGACTGATCCGTGCGGAAAGTTTAGTAAAGCCGACAATATCAGCAAATAAAACCGTAACTTCGCCAAAAGAATCAGCAATATTACTTTCTTCTTGTTTCAAGCGATCGGCGATCGGAGAAGGTAATATATTCAGTAACAAGCGTTCAGATTTTTCCCGTTCTGAACGCAAATCTTTTAATAAATTTTCCAAAGTTAGCAACATCCAATTAATTGACTCAGATAAACTAGATAACTCATCTTTTCCCACAACTGAAATACGTCGGGATAAATCTCCTGTTGTACCAATATTTTTTACTTCCCGACTCAGGTTGATTAAGCGACGGAGAACCAATCTTTCTAAAAGTAATAACGTTACACCAGTAAAAACTATTCCTACTATCACTAAAGAAATAATTAAATAAAGCTGACTAGTTTTCGCTTGTTGATAAGTTGTGCGGGGAATATCTACCCGCAACAGTAGTGCTGGTTGACCATAGATATCCTTTAATAGTGCATATCCACCCATAGTTTCTTGGTTGAGTGGCTGCACCCAAATCGACTTTTCCTGAGACAAAAAAGAACGTGCTGTTTGGAAATCACTTGCCATTTGTGGGTCATTGTAATTCTGAATTGTCAAAGGTAGCCGTGATATTTGTGACAATTTTTTGATATTGTCTTGATCTAAATAACGACCAAATATGAGAGTTCCTCGGATCGGGCCTAGACCTTCACTGGTTAAAATTGGCTTAGAGGTAATTAGCATTGGCATCTGATTGACAATAAGGATGCCATTTAATTGGCTATTGCTATTTTGATGCTTAACTAATAAGCTATTTGGAGTTAAATGTTGATTGAAGTCTTGGGGAACTGGTTGCAGTTTTCGCTCTGAAATATTAAAAGTTGTGCCAAATATTTGCTGCCCTGACTTATTAATAAATAACACTAAATTTACTTTTAAGTTGGCTAATTGTGCTGGGACAAGATTGGATTCTATGTAACGCTTATTGCCATCATTGATAAAAGTGTAAGTATCATCCCAAGCAGACCAATCATCATAGCGAGAACTGAAGTTTTCCTGATTTTGAGTGAAGATGTTTAAAACTCCTTCCACTGTCTGATGGCTACTTTCCTTTTCTGCTTGAGCAAGGCTTCCTAGTAAAATAGTTGATGAAACAGTGTATAATACACTAATTAATCCAGCTAGTGTGAGAGCAACTGTTAACAGAGTTTTAGTTTTTAATTTCATAATTAACTATGAATTTTTGAGGCAATGAAATTCAGTAAACCAAATAATTGAATCAGATTGAAAAATTTTGCTGTGTAAATTGATGAGTCTTAAATAAGTAAGATGCCCCAAAAAGCATATCTCTATTATCTCGCTATTTGGGCTAACTGTAAAAATTTTATTTCCTGGTAGCTTTCTTACACCATGTTCTAGCACAATACATTGCTCTGTATGTAAAATTTTAACCAAATGTGATTTTATACTTTATCTTTTCCCCTGGTTTTTCGATAACGCGCCTCTTTAGCTGCTTGCGCCAACTTTAACCGATAAGGGTCAGCATCTTTCTGCCAATACAATCGATAATTGCGAATTTCAGCACAATGTTCTTCTAAACAACGTTGCCAACTTTTAAGCGTTCTAATACTATTTAAATCATCAAATAATCCCCAATTTTCTTCTTGTTGGCTGAGTTTGACAAACTTTTCATAATCAGGATAATCAGGAGTTAAAACTGTTTCTTTTCGATGCCAAAGTGGAGGATCATTTGAATCAGCATAATCACGATAACTAACGTGCAAATCTCTTAAATCAATGTGCATACTAGTGTGTAAAGCTGGATGGGGATCTGTATCAAAATTGGGATAAAATAAATAGGAAATTTTGGGTATTTTGGTATGAAATTTGATTAAAGTTGCGCCATCCATGCGACCAAGAGTTCTGCTAGCGCAGCCTTCGTAAATTCTCAAACGATAGTCGATTTCTGGCAAAGCGGAAACATGAACATACAGAGCATGAGCGCGTTTACTACCGATGTTACTAGCTTCACAGCATTTAGCTATAATGCTTAAATTTCCTATACTAAATAACATTCCTTCTGCGGTTTCTTTGGCTTTTCTATAACTACCAAAAAGTCCTTTGATATCCCTTTGAATAACTGGAGGGATATCTTTTAATTTATGAGGTTCATTAAAATTCTGTAGTGCTAGATAAAGTAGTAAATCTGAGTAACGTTTTTCGGTAATCATATCCCACTCCTGTCGATCGGTAGCTTGTAAAATTACTTGAAAAGCACGACTAATTCTGCCGAATTCAGCTTTTAATTCGGTTTCTTGGGGGAATTCTCCTGGTAAGGGAAGACGACCTCTTTCGGTGACAAATGCCATTAAAGGTTGAAGTAATTCTTGATAGTCTTCAAAGCGTTTATCTATGTATTTAACTCTGGGTGTGGAGAGGCGCGATCGACAACGGGAAGCACGAAAAGCTTCTGCTTGAGTTGGATCGCGGAAAACAAAGTAAATTCCTAAAGCAATGGGAATAGAATCTACTTCTAAAACTTGGTCAATATAAACTTTTAATTCTTCTTGTTGGTAATACTTCTGAAACGTATTTTTGCGAGTAATAAATCCATCGCTATATGCAACTTGACCGCGCCTTTCATCATCAATTAACACCTGTGCAGAAACAACTAAAACTTGTTTAGTTAATTCCCAAGCTTTGAGTAAAGCTTCTCGCCGTTCCTTTTGACATTCAATGACATTAATTACATAGCCAATATTGACGATATCGGCGGGAATTATCGGATTATCTGGAAAGTAATACGGGTCCCATCCATTGCTGATAAAACCATTTTCGGCAATGCGTTTAACATCACCGCCATAACCGCAACCATAATCAAAAAAGGTGGTATCTTGATTAAATATGTTTGCTTCTAAAGCTAAACGTACCGGACGAGAAATATCTCGGCGCATCATTGCGGCTCGGTGGCGTTGAATTTGGGGGGGAAAGGTAACTGGGGATGGATGATTAAAATTTTTAGAAAAATTCAAATCAGAAAATTCTAATTCTTCGCCGTATTCTGTAATAATAAAAAGGCGATGGTTGCGAATTTCTACACCTTTTTCGTCTAAACATTGCTGCCAACCTTTGAGCGTGCCAATAAAATTGGTTTTGTCAAGAAGTCCTAATATTTGTTCTTGGCGAGTCAATTCGGCAAATTCTGCGTAATTAGGATATTCTGCTGTAACAAAAGTTTCTTTGCGGTGGAGAATTGGCGGATTATCAGCAGTAAAATAATTGCGATAGTTAATGCTGTTATCTTTTAAGTCAACTTGGATACTAGTGTGTAAAGCGGGATGGGGATCTGTGTCAAATTCAGGATAATATAGGAAAGATATTTTTGATTCGTTTGTGTGAAATTTAACTATGTTTGCTTGGTCAATTTGTGTGCCTACTATCAAGAGGAAACGATCGTAATGAAGACGCAATAAAGGGTCGAGTTTTTCAATTGCCGAAATGTGTACGTAGAGAGCATTGGGTAATTTTTTACCGATCGCACTTTGCAGACAACAAGTTTCGATCGCACCCGGTTCTTCCAGGCGAAACAGCAGTTCATCGCTGATACTAAAACTAGTCATTGCTTTGCCTCAATCAGCTATCTTTTTGAATAAGAATAACTCTACTAGGGAAATTTGGATGAATCGCAAACGTATATTTTTACTAACAATTGCTCTATTATTGATTGCCTTTTCTTGGTGGGGTGTAGCGACTGCACAAAATGGACTACTAGTGCGTTCTTTTTCCCGTGATAACGTACCCATGCTATACGTTGCGCCGAAAAACCAAGACAAAATTCCTGGTGTTTTGGTGGCGCATGGTTTCGCAGGTTCTAAACAGTTAATGTTAGGTTACGCGCACACATTAGCGCACGCCGGATATGGTGTATTATTGTGGGATTTTGGTGGTCATGGTGCTAATGCCACACCGTTAAAATTTGGTTCACTTCAAGAATATATTGATGTTGCGACTGCTGTTTTGTTGGAACAACCCCAAATAGATGCGTCGCGTTTAGCTTCCTTGGGTCATTCTATGGGTAGCAGCGCAGTAATTTCTGCTGCAATTAAAGATTCTCAAAATTTTGCGGCGACGGTGGCGGTTTCTCCCACAGGTAGAGGGGTGACACCTGCGACACCGCGCAACCTTCAGCTTCAAGCGGGTAGTTGGGAACCGGGTTTTGTGGCGAATGCAGAGAAATTGTTGCAAGCAGCGGGGGGAGAAAATCAAAATTTGGCGACGGGAAAGGGACGAGAATTAATTATTGTTCCCAATGCCGAACATATTACAATTTTGTTTCGGGATGAGAGTCACCAAGCAGCGCTTAAATGGTTAGATGCAACTTTTGGGTTGCAAAGTAATAGTAATTATCTCGATCGCAGAATGATTTTTTATGGTTTGCACTTATTAGGATGGTTAATTTTATTAGCTGCAATTGCTCCAAAATTCAATTTTAATAATAATCATCAAAAAGTCGCTTGGTTGAGAAGTTTTGCGGGGTTGTTGGTCGCACCTTTTGTGGCGAGTGGTTTGCTTTCTGCTTTGGATAGTGCGATCGAACTGCAAAGTTTAGGCGGTTTATCAGTAGGCGGCGCTTTGGGTGTTTGGTTCTTTTTAGCAGGTACAATTTGGATAATTACTATCTGGAAATTTCCCCGTCCTAAAATACAAAATTTATACTTGGGTTTAGGACTATTTGCACTACTTTGGCTTGCTTTTGGTGCAATGGCGCAAGTAGTCTGGTTACAATGGTGGTTAATTCCTTCACGTTTGTTAGTTTGGCCTATACTTTCTTTAGCTTGTTTACCTTGGTTTTTAGCATCTGAAATCGTACAACAAAATGTAGGGACAGGTAAACGATTAGCTTGGTGGTTTTGCCAAAGTATTCTCTTAATTACAGGTTTAATTGTAGCAGTTTCCCTAGTACCATCACTCAGCTTTATCTATCTTTTATTGCCAATCTTTCCCCTAGTTTTCGGAGTTCTTGCTTTTGCTGCGGCTCAAGTTAACGATGCTTGGACTTATGCTTTAGGAAGCACTTTATTTTTTGGTTGGACACTTGCTGCTGCTTTTCCCTTAGCTGGGTAGTTATTAATAAAGTACTCCTCAAATAAATTCCACGCGATCGCGCATTTCCTCCGCTTCAAGACACTCCCAAATTAAAATTAAAAAGCGCAAAATATCCCCAATTGATCGGCTATTTTGCTTACAGTATGTAATGCCAGAATGTTCAATTCCAGCTTGATGAAGCCGTAGAAAATCATCGTCCTGAGTAAAAATTACCCGACTTTGGGACAAGGCAAATGTTAGTTGTTCCTCATCAGAAGCGCCGATCAGTCCTGCTTCTGGCGAAGTTGTTACATTAATACCACGCCTTCGTAAACCATCTGCAATCGCACTATTAACATTTTCATCCAAGTGAAATCGAATCGTTTGTGTCATTTCGATCCCTTAATTTTTGTCGAAGTAAAGACGGAGTTTTAGCCTCCATCTCTCTAGCAAAGGCTTCACCTTCTTCTATTTGTTGTCTAATTTCTTGTAGGTGATCGTGATAATATGCCAAAGCAGCATACACATCAGCCAAAGTAATTGTAGGATATTGCGATACAATTTCATCGGGAGACATTCCCATTCGTTCGTGCCAAATAACAATATCCTGCACTTTAATTCGATGTCCGGCAATACGAGGTTTACCGCCACAAACACCAGGAGTTATTTCAATATGTTCGGAGATTATCGGTTGAATAGTCATGTTTGCTTAGTAGCTGACGATCGGTAATTTTCAAACATATTTAATTATCGCACTTTTGGCTATTTTTAACAAATTTGGTTATCATTGATTAGTGATATACGGGAATGATAGCGATCGCACTCCGCAAATAAATAAAAATTCAACTTTTGGAATAGGTGAAAATAATGGCTTTTGATTATAATTTGGATTTTAAAAACCTCAATTTTCGCTCCTCCCCCGAACTTTACCGAGTTGGTAAAGGCGAACAAGGAGTGCTTTTAGTGGAACCTTATAAATCAGAAATTCTTCCCTATTGGCGCTTCAAAACTCCAGAAATTGCCAAAGAATCCAGCGAAAAAATCTACCAAATGTTCCTTGACTATTTGGAACAAGATGATTTTGTTGGTGCAGATATGGCGCGAAAGTTTCTCCAAATGGGTTACACTCGCTCTCGCCGATATGCTAATCATAAAAGTGGCAGAAAGTATCAGAAAAATCCGCAAAAAGAAAGTACTACAGAAGCTCAATTAGAAGCGAGAAAAAATATCCTCCCCAATGAAGTCGATCCAGTAAAAGCTGAATCTGCGGCAATATTTAAAGAAAAATGGATATTGGCAAAAACCAATGATAAATATTTACAGCTTTTACAAAAACATAAAGACTTGTATGAAAACGAATAATGATAGCAAGCGAAGTAAAGGTTAGAACATAAAAAGCACCAAATCATTGTTTTTCTTAACTTCTGCCTTCTGCCTTCTGCCTTCTGCCTTCTACTACTACCAATCTCCTTGACGACAAAATTCAACTGCTCTTTCTACAGCTTGCATTCGTCTTTCATTCATGCTTAAATCTGAACCAGATAGAACTCGATCAAATTCGGGATATGCTTTTTTAACACAAGTTACGGCTTCATTTGTACCGCCAATTCTACATAAGTCTACAGCTAAAGTTGTCGATCGCTCAGACTTTTCCTGATTATTCAAAATCCCAAAAAAAGTACTATCCAAAAAGCTTTGTGCTTCTTTTGCACAAGTTACACTTTGCTTAGTTCCCGCTATCTTACATAATTCTACTGCTAACGTTAGCGATCGCTCTTTTCTCTCCTCATTACTGAAATTACCAAATAAAGCACCATCAAAAAATTTATGAGCCTCCTTAGCACAAGTTAAAGTTTCTGGAGTTTGGTATTCTCGACATAATTCTGCCGCTAAGTTTGCTGCTTTTTCCTTGGTAATTGAGCTACCAAAAATTGCCGAATCAAAATAGTTTGCTGCTTCTTTTAAACAATCTAAAGCTGTTGTTTGTGCTTCCACAGTCTTTGTAGCTGTAATTAGAGTAAAAGTAGCAATTGGTAACAGACAGTTAAATGATGCAAGAATTCGCAGTTTCAGATTCATAGCTATTTCCTGAGATAGGTTGACTAAAAATGTGCTAGCAGTTATGAGTTTTATTTACTATAAAAGTTCCTGCTTGTTTGGCGAACAAAAAATCATTCTTGGAACAGAGGTTGTCCTAAAAATCCAGCAATTATAATTTTACAGTTGCAGCTTTGCTAAATAAACAAGGAGCTAAGAAAATCTATGATTGCTAACCAACATGAGAAAGGTTGGGAAATAATTTATCATCGTGCTCACGCTTTATTGGCGGCACAAATTGCTGGTAACTGGCGAAAAAGCGATCGTCCTAGACGCATTGTAGAAACAGTAGCAGCAATTTCTCATCATGATGATTTAGAAAAAGAATGGGAAGGCAATCACCTAACAGAAGTTGGCACACCTTTAGACTTTATGCTGCTCAAAGGAGTGCCTAAAGGAGAAGACATAGAAAAAATGCGAAAATTAATTAACAATTCCCGCTATCGCGGACGTTGGGTAGCAATGTTAATTTCGATGCACGTTAGCTTTTTAAGTGAAGGAAATCGGGGAAAATCATCAGAAATAGATAGCTTTCTTGACGAACAATTACAACAGCAAAAGCAATGGCGGAAAGAATTAGGAATTAGCAAAGAAGAAGCAGCAGAAACTTATGCCTTTTTCCAATTGTGCGATCGTCTTTCCCTCATCCTTTGTAATCGTCAATTACCAGCAGGTGAACGCTATTTAGAAATTGGCAAAGATGGCAACGATCGACGTTATGATGTAATTCAAAAACAAGATCAAACTGTGGATGTAAAACCTTGGCCTTTTGAAGAAGAAAGCTTTACTGTTAATGTGGAAGCAACTTACTTAAATCAAGTAGTGTTTGAAAACAACGACGCTTTAACACAAGCGTTGCAAGTTGCACCAATCAAAACCTTAGAGTGGACTTTTGCCAAGTCTTAAGATTAATCGTAAATAATCTTAATTAAGTGAGAATTTGCCAAACATTTGTTACCCTAGAGGATGACCAAAAAGTTATCTGACTGGTAACGGCTGAATAGATTCAATGTTGAACATTCCGCAACTTCTCGCACAAGAACTTTCCATCGCACCTTCGCAAGTGCAAAATGCACTGGATCTCCTCGCTGAAGGTGCGACAATTCCCTTCATTGCACGCTATCGTAAAGAACGCACTGGCGCACTCGATGAAATTCAACTCCGCAACATTTCCGATCGCTTTACTTATTTGACAGAATTAGAAGAACGGAAGGCGAGTATTTTAGATGCGATCGCTTCCCAAGGTAAACTTACTGATGAATTAAAAACTAAAATCGAATCTACTTTACAAAAAAATGAATTAGAAGACCTTTATCTTCCTTATAAACCTAAACGCCGCACTCGCGCCACAATTGCTAGAGAAAAAGGTTTAGAACCTTTAGCAGAATTTATTAAATCTTTGAACGATCGCAACGCGAAACCTGTACCTTTAGAAACAGAAGCCGCTAAATATATTTCCGAAGAAAAGGGAGTCAAAACTGCCGAAGATGCGCTCAAAGGTGCTTCGGATATTTTAGCCGAAGAAGTTGCCGAAAAAGCAGAATTACGTGCTTATTTGCGCGAATACTTTTTAGAAGAAGGTGTGCTTGTTTCGCGGATTAAAGAAGAACATCCCGAAGGAAGCACCAAGTTTGAAATGTATCGCAATTACCAAATTCGGGTAAGAAATATTGCGCCTCACAATATGTTGGCATTGTTGCGAGGTGAGAGTGAAGGAATTTTAGATTTAGACCTAGCTTTTGACGATTCTTTTGTTCTATCTTACCTGGAATCGCAAAACATTAAAACTAAGATTCCTCAAATCAAACAATTTTACCAAGAAATGCTCAAAGATGCTTTCAATCGGTTAATGAAAACTTCTTTAATTACAGAAGTTCGTACTGAAAAGAAAGCTTTTGCCGATTTAGAATCGATTCAAACTTTTGAAGGTAATTTGCGAGAGTTATTGTTATCTTCTCCAGCCGGAATGAAACCAACTTTAGCGATCGATCCCGGATTTCGCACAGGTTGTAAAGTTGCTGTCCTCTCCGAAACTGGCAAATTTTTGGAATATCAAGCAATTTTCCCCCATCAAAGTGCCGCACAACGCACCCAAGCAGCTAACACCTTAAAAAGTTTAATACAAAAGTACAACATTGAATTAATTGCGATCGGGAACGGTACAGCTTCTCGTGAAACAGATGAATTTGTTGTCGAAGTTTTGAAAGAGATCGATCGCAAACCAATTAAAGTTATAGTAAATGAATCAGGCGCATCAATTTACTCCGCTTCCGATGTGGCAATTTCTGAATTTCCCGATCTTGATATTACCGTAAGAGGAGCAATTAGCATCGGTCGGCGTTTACAAGATCCCTTAGCCGAACTAGTAAAAATCGATCCCAAATCCATCGGTGTCGGACAATATCAACACGATGTTGACCAAAAATTGCTCAAGAAAAAGTTAGATGAAACTGTCGAAAGTTGTGTTAACTATGTTGGCGTAGATTTGAATACAGCATCCAAAGAACTACTAACTTTTGTCTCTGGAATGACACCAACAGTTGCCAAAAATGTTGTTAGTTACCGCAACGAAAATGGCGCATTCAAAAATCGTCGCCAACTCTTAAAAGTGCCAAAATTAGGGCCAAAAGCATTTGAACAAGCAGCAGGTTTCTTAAGAATTCGTGGTGGCGAAAATCCCTTAGATAATACAGCAGTACATCCAGAAAGTTATGGAGTGGTAGAAGCGATCGCCAAAGACCTCAGCGTACCCCTCAATAATATCACCCAAATAGCCGAAAAACTCAAAACAACTAACCTGAATAAATATGTCACTGATAAAGTTGGATTACCCACACTCCGCGACATCTTTTCCGAATTAGAAAAACCCGGAAGAGACCCCCGTGCCGAATTTAAATATGCTACCTTTAAAGAAGGAATCAAAGAAATTTCCGACTTAAAAGTTGGTATGGAATTAGAAGGAATTATCACAAATGTTGCTAACTTTGGTGCATTTGTAGATATTGGCGTGCATCAAGACGGATTAGTGCATATTTCCCAACTTGCCGATCGCTTTGTCAAAGATCCTAAAGAAATAGTCAAAGTAGGACAAGTTGTGAAAGTTCAAGTTATGGAAGTAAATGAAAAATTGAAGCGAATTAGCTTATCAATGAAAGCCGTTAATCAAGCCAGTGCTGGCAGAAAATAAGGAGAATATATGGCGAAAATATTAGTTACTGGAGCAGCAGGATTTGTAGGTTTTTTTGTTGCTCAAAAATTACTTGATAGAGGAGATGAAGTAATCGGATTAGATAACATCAATGATTACTATGATGTAAATCTTAAATATGGCAGATTAGCACAATTAGAAGGCAGACCAAACTTTACTTTTTATAAGTTAGATTTAGCCGATCGCGAAGGCATGGAAAACCTATTTGCCGAGCATCAATTTGAGCGCGTGGCACATTTAGCTGCTCAAGCAGGCGTTCGTTACTCCTTAAAAAATCCCCATGCTTATGTAAACAGTAACTTAGTCGGATTTATCAACATCTTAGAAGGTTGTCGCCAGCAAAATCTCAAACATTTAGTATTTGCTTCCAGCAGTTCTGTGTATGGTGCAAACACCAAAATGCCATTCTCTTCTCACGATAACGTAGACCATCCATTGAGCCTTTATGCTGCTACAAAAAAAGCTAATGAATTAATGGCTCACACTTACAGTCATTTGTATAATTTACCTACAACTGGACTGCGATTTTTCACCGTTTATGGCCCTTGGGGTCGTCCAGATATGGCATTATTTACCTTCACCAAAGCGATTATATCAGGCAAACCGATCGATGTATTTAACTATGGTAAAATGCGGCGAGATTTTACTTATGTTGATGATATTGCCGAAGGGGTAGTTCGCACCTTAGATAAAATCCCTGAATCCAACCCCGAATGGTCAGGAGAACACCCAGATCCCAGCACCAGTAAAGCACCTTACAAAATTTATAACATTGGCAACAATCAACCTGTAGAATTAATTCGGTTCATTGAAGTATTAGAAGATTGTTTAGGAATGAAAGCCGAAAAAAATATGCTACCTTTGCAACCAGGAGATGTGTTAGCAACCTACGCAGACGTAGACGACTTAGCTAATGATGTAGGCTTTAAACCTAGCACACCGATCGAAGTTGGAATTGATAACTTTGTGAAATGGTATCGCTCTTACTACAAAGTTTAAATTAATATTTGTAGGGTGCGTTAGTAACGCACCATTCCACAGGCGAAATACTTGATTCGGAATTTTTACCAGAGAATTAGCAAATGAATTCCATCTCAAAAACCACACTCAGTTTATATAAAACCGATTTTGTAGCTTGGACTGAACAGACAGTAAAATTAATTAATGCCAGAGAATTTTCTCAGGTAGATTGGGAAGCAGTAGTGGAGGAAATAGAAAGCTTGGGAAAGTCGGATCGCCGCGAATTAAAAAGCCGTTTAGAGGTATTATTACAACACTTACTCAAATGGCAATATCAGTCTAATTTGCGAAGTAGTTCTTGGCAAAATACAATTGATGAACAACGAAACCGCATCCTAGACTTGTTAACAGATAGTCCTAGTCTTCAGCCATATTTAAGTGAAGTTGTACCTGAGTCTTATCATCGGGGAAAAAAAGCTGCGAGTAATGAAACTAAACTACCAATCAATACCTTTCCTGTTGATTGTCCTTATTCTATTGATGAAATACTTGACTCAGAATTTTTACCAGAAGCTATCTAAAACTCTTCCTCTAACTCAATACTTGGTTCACCAGGATAAAAGCGATCGCTCAAAATATCTTCCCACATATAACCACAAACAGAAGGAAAATTGTTGTAAGGCAAATTAGTTTCCATAACCGCTAAATCTTTGCCATTTTCATAAGCTTCCGGTAAAATTTCTATCATAATTAAATGTACTAAATTAACGATAATTTTACTAAGCAACGGTAACAGTTAATAAAAACTTCTTACTCTCATAAGCTGCTGTTAATTTAAATCATTTATTCCCTGTCCCCCTCATACCCCATTTAAACGCTGAACAGCCCAAGAAATTTACTTGCTAATTTAGTAGATCATTCAAAGTACAATTAAATTCGAGTATGCCTTAATTATTTTGGGAGTCTTACGATGCCAGCAGCGGTCGGTATGGTTGAAGTCAAGGGTCTTCCTCCAGCTTTAGCAGTGGCAGATGCGATGGTGAAAGCCGCCCGTGTGACACTTGTCGGTATGGAGAAAGTCAGCAGCGCCCGCTATACACTCATTGTCCGAGGAGATGTAGCCGAGGTCACAACCTCTGTGGAAGCAGGGGTAAGAGCAGTAGCCACAGTCAATACAGAAGAAGAATTATTACTTTCTTATCACGTAATTCCTCGCCCTGATGCCAATGTCGAGACTGTACTACCAATTCACAACAGTCGGGAAGTTGAAGCTTATCTTCGGGCTTGACAAAATTAGTTTTTAACCGTTAGTTGTTAGCCTTTAGTCAAAATTTCTACTAACTGCTAACCACTAACTATAAACATGAAATATTTTATTTTACCCTATTTTTTGCCAACGCTAAATTAAATTTACGTTAACCTAAAAAAAGAGACTGTAGTAACAAAGTAACAACTAAACCATGATTGCCAATACCATTACCGATAATCCACTTTTAATTGGCAAAGGATTACCTCCCTTTGATGCCATTAAGCCCGAACAAGTAGAACCAGCATTTGCCGAATTACTAACTAAACTAGAAGCAGAACTCGCCCAATTAGAAGCTAATGTCCAACCCACTTGGAGTGGTTTAGTTGAACCCTTAGACCGTTTGAACGATCCCCTAAGATGGAGTTGGGGAGTAGTTAGTCATTTAATGGGTGTAAAAAACAGCCCCGAACTGCGCCAAGCTTACGAAAACGTCCAACCAATAGTTGTGCAATTTTGGAACAAACTCAACCAAAGTAAACCCATCTACGAAGCCTTTAAAGCTTTGCGCCAAAGCGAAGATTGGGATAAATTAGTACCAGCACAACAGCGAATTGTTGAATCAGCAATTAAAGATGCTGAACTTTCTGGGGTAGGTTTAGAAGGCGAACAAAAAGAACGTTTCAACGCCATTGAATTAGAATTAGCCGAACTGGGAACCAAATTTTCCAACCATGTTTTGGATGCCACCAAAGCCTTTAGTTTAACCCTTACAACTAAAGAAGAAGTTGATGGTTTACCTCCCAGTTTACTTAGTTTAGCTGCTCAAGCGGCCCGTGCTGAGGGAGCAGAAAACGCCACTCCAGAAAATGGCCCTTGGCGCATTACCTTAGATTTTCCCAGCTATGTTCCCTTCATGCAACATAGCACCAGGCGCGATTTACGAGAACAACTTTATCGGACTTTTATTAGTCGTGCTTCCAGTGGCGAACTAAACAATTACCCATTAATTGAACGCATTTTAGAACTACGAAAAGAGCAATCTGGTATCCTTGGCTTTAACAGTTATGCTGAGTTAAGTTTAGCCAAAAAAATGGCTCCTAATGTCGATGCTGTAGAAGCATTGTTGGAAGAATTACGTCTACCTAGTTACGATGCTGCGGTTAAAGATTTGGCAGAATTAAAAGCTTTTGCTGCCTCGAAAAATGCCCCAGAAGCTAACGATTTGAAACACTGGGATATTAGTTTTTGGTCAGAACGGCAACGGGAAGAGAAATTTGCGTTCAACGCTGAAGAATTGCGCCCTTATTTTCCATTGCCACAAGTATTAGATGGGTTGTTTTCTTTAGCAAAACGGCTATTTGGCGTAACTATTACTGCTGCCGATGGTACTGCCCCAGTTTGGCATGAAGATGTGCGTTATTTCCAAGTAGCTGATGAGACAGGAAAGCCCATCGCCTACTTTTATTTAGACCCCTACAGTCGCCCCGCAGAAAAACGCGGTGGTGCCTGGATGGATGAGTGTATTGTGCGGGCAAAAATTATGGAAGCTGGCACAGAAACAACTCGTTTACCAGTGGCTTATTTAGTTTGCAATCAAACTCCGCCAGTGGATGGTAAACCCAGTTTAATGACTTTTATGGAAGTGGAAACTTTATTCCACGAATTTGGTCACGGTTTACAACATTTGCTCACCAAAGTTGATTATCCCGGAGCAGCTGGCATCAATAATATTGAATGGGATGCTGTAGAATTGCCCAGCCAATTTATGGAGAATTGGTGTTACGATCGCAACACCCTCTTCAACATGGCAAAACATTACGAAACGAGTGAACCTTTGCCCGAACATTACTACCAAAAACTCCTAGCCGCACGCAACTACATGAGTGGTAGCGCCACATTGCGCCAAATTCACTTTAGCCTTTTGGATATCGAATTGCACGATCGCTATCAACCCGGAGGCGCAGAAAATGTCACCGATGTCCGAAACCGCCTCGCCAAAACCACCACAGTCATCCCACCCCTACCCGAAGACGCATTTTTGTGCGCCTTCAATCACATCTTCGCCGGAGGTTACGCCGCTGGATATTACAGCTACAAATGGGCAGAAGTCCTCAGCGCCGATGCCTTCTCCGCCTTTGAAGAAGCAGGTTTAGAAAACGAACCCGCCATCACCGAAACCGGACAACTGTTCCGCGAAACAGTCCTCGCATTAGGCGGTAGCAAACATCCAATGGAAGTATTTAAAGCCTTCCGAGGCAGAGAACCCAACACCGAAGCATTGCTTAGACACACTGGGTTGAAAAGCTAAAAAGGCAGAAAGCAGATGCTAAAGAAGGAGAAGGGTAATATCGTTTACACAAATGATTAATACATAAGGGTAGGGGCGGGTTTAACCAAAATCTTTGATACTTTCATGAATAAGATTAAAGTCAAAACCCGCCCTTTCCCTTGCATCTGTAGCAAACATTTAGGTAATTGGTATAAGCATCTTTCCTTTACCCCTTATCCTTTTCCCCTTCCCCCTCAATCATCCCAGTCCCCAAAACCAGGTTTTTCCACCACAAGTACAACAGAGTAGTATCAAATCATTATGTTACGAGAAGAAGCAAGCTGGCTAGGAAACATTATTTATTCTATAACGCCAGATCATGTATTTCCGCTGTTGAACATTGGGAGTGAAAACCAATATTTCCGAGAAAAAGAACAACCTTGGATAGATGATTTTTTGTTTAAGCCAGCCAGAAAAAAGGGATATTCTATAATTCATACTGACATAAAAAATGATGTAGGAATTGACCTAGTAGGAGATTTATACAACCCTCTATTTTTAGAAAAAATTTCGCAAATGAACATTAAGTCTGTGTTGTGTTCTAATTTACTTGAACATATAACCAACAAAGAGGAACTCTGTAAAATTATTAGCTCTATTATCCCAGATGGAGGTTATCTATTTGTGACAGTTCCCTATCAATATCCCTACCATCGAGATCCAATAGATACAATGTTCCGACCCAGTATAGAAGAATTGAGTAATCTTTTTCCCGATCTAAAAATGATTCAGGGTAAAATTGTCGAGGGAGGAACTTTAGTTAAATCAACTTCTATCAAACCAATACTATATTTACTCGTCATGATAATTCGACTACTCTTACCTATTTATCAACCGCTCAGGTGGGTAGATTCGCTGCGATATAGTTTATGGCTTTTCCGAGATATTTCTGTGACTTGTATTGTCTTACAAAAAAGATCATAAATGTGTTATGAACTACTCCGCCGTGCTTCTTTACCTGGAAAAAGATCAGGAAAATTTTTATGAATTTCGCAAAAGCATGAAGTAGAAAGTGATTTAAAAAAGCTCTCAGTAAAACTTAACCTAGAAAAAAGAAAGGAAAAGAGGAGAATTGAAAAACCCAAGCTAAAAACTCTCTCCCTAACTCAAAACTAAATAGGGGCAATTCATAAATTGCCCCTACTCAAAATTTTCCCCAATCCCCAATCCCCAGTCCCTAATCCCTTCCTGTTAAGGTTGATTTATCGAAGTTGGTTTTGGAGTAGCAGGTTCCTCAGTTCCTTGGGTAGTAGGTTCTGCCGTTGGAGTCGCCGCAGGTGCGGGAGTCTGTCTAGTAGCAGGTTTACTCCCAGAAGCAGCTGGTTTCTGCGTTGGGGCATTAGTCCGCGCCTGTTGCTGATAAAAACCCAGCACCTTTTGCGCGTAAGCCGCATTTACCCCACTAGCGCAACCATTCTCAGTCCCAGTCATCCACCAACAAGCGAAATTGCGTGCCGCAGTACTTTCATTGCCAGCAGTGGCATAAACTCTGCCAAACTCTCGTCGGACAACACAAGCCACAGTATTTCTTGCGGCTGCGGAATCGGACTCAAACTCAGCAGGAGTCATTTGCCTTCCCACACATCGCTTAGTCCAGCCAGCAAGAGTACCCGGTAAAACTTGCCAATCACTGTACATCCCGTCATTCTCACGGTTTGGGGGCGCAGCTTTTCGCAAAGCCTCCACCATCGCGTTTACCTGTGCATCAGAAACTTGTTTTGCTGGTCTAGTTTGTTGTGCCATTGCTGAACCATTTCCCAACCAAATACCAGCTAAGATGCTTGTGAGTAGTAGATTTTTGCCCTTCTTAATTAACTTGCTATTCATAGCAGATACTCAGTAATCACTCCAAAATCACTCCGACTGTCCTGAAAGAAGATTTACTATTAACAGAGGAGAGTGCGTCTGTCGAAAGTATGATTTCTTGTCTTAATCCAGATTGCCATAAGCCTGAAAACCCTGACGGGACTGAGTTTTGCCAAAGTTGTGGGGCAAAACTCGCGCCCCTGCGTAACCGTTACCGTGTAATTCAGCTACTCGGTGCCGGAGGGTTTGGCAGAACTTTCCTCGCTGAAGATCTAGATAAACTCAATGAGCGCTGTGTTGTCAAGCAGTTTTTACCCCAAGCACAGGGTAGTTGGGCAATTAAAAAAGCTACCGAACTGTTTCAGCAAGAAGCAAGGCAACTGCAATTATTAGGAGAACATACCCAAATTCCTACGCTTTTCGCCTATTTTGAAGAAGATAAACTTCTATATTTAGTGCAACAATTTGTCGAAGGAGATAACTTGTTGCAGGAGTTGGGCAAACAAGGCACTTTTAGCGACCAAAAAATCCGGGAATTGTTAATTGATATCTTACCAGTCCTGCAATTTGTACATCAACAAAAAGTAATTCACCGCGATATCAAACCCGATAATATTATTCGTCGTCGCACTGATGGCAAGTTAGTGTTAATTGATTTTGGCATCGCCAAACATTTAACAGCAACTACCATGAGTCAACCAGGTACTCACATCGGCACTCTCGGCTATGCCCCCGTCGAACAAATGCAAGATGGTACAGCATATCCAGTCAGTGATTTGTATAGTTTGGGTGTCACTTGTTTTAGGTTATTAACTCAAAATAGCCCCCATAATTTGTTTGTGAATAGCGGTTATGAATGGACAAAAAATTGGCAGCAATATTTGCCCAGACCCATTCATGATAATTTAGGTTATGTACTAGATAAACTGTTGCAAAAAAATCTGCAACAGCGTTATCAATCAGCAGATGAAGTTTGGCAAGATTTACATTCTGAGAATTTACCAACTTCAATCAAACAAAATAATCAAGATGTCACTCAACTGACTGAGCCACCAGCATCAATCATCAACACACCCATTGAAAAACCGAGAAATAATCGCCAAACTAAAGCTTTAATTGCTGGATGTGGAACTGCTTTCCTACTATTAGCAGGAGGTAGTTATTGGTTTTGGCAAAATTCTATTAATCCCCGCACTTTAGCAGGGCATTCTGATGAAGTAAATACTGTGGCTGTTAGTCGCGACGGCAAAACAATTGCTAGCGGTAGTGATGATAAAACTGTTAAGTTATGGCAACTGTATGGAGGTAAAGAAATCCGCACCCTTAAGGGTCATTCTGATTTAATTTATTCAGTTGCTATTAGTCCCGATGGAAAAACTTTAGTTAGTGGTAGTAAGGATAGAACTGTTAAGGTTTGGAATTTAAAAAATGGGAAACAATTACTTAATTTGACGGGTCATAAAGCTCTGATTAATTCAGTAGCAATTAGTGTTGACAATCAAAATATTGCTAGTAGTAGTTATGACAATACTATCAAAATTTGGAACCTGAAAACCGGACAGCTAATTCGTACTTTGACAGGTCATGCTGCTCCTGTACTTTCTGTTGCCTTTAGCCCTAATAATCGCACTCTTGTTAGTGGTAGTGTGGATAAAACTGTGAAAGTTTGGGATTGGCGAACAGGGAAGGAACTACGCAGTTTAAAAGGGCATTCAAGGGATATTAATTCTATTGCTTTGAGTCCTGATGGACAATTAGTGGCTAGCGGTAGTGATGATAAAACTATTAAGTTGTGGAATGTAAATACAGGACGTGAATTACGCACTTTTACAGGAGGACATACTGCTGATATTAATGCTATTGCTTTTAGCCCAAATGGTAAAATTTTAGCTAGTGGAAGTGATGACAAAACTATTAAGTTATGGAATTTGATGACTGGAGAGCAATTAGCTAATCTTCAGGGACATACCGCCCCTGTTTTTGCTGTTGCTTTTAGTCCTAATGGGAAGTTGTTAGTTAGCGGTAGTGGGGATAAAACTATTAAAATTTGGCAAATTCCATAAAATTTCAGGTACAAGTTAAATAAACTACTGACTAACATTTCTGATACCTCATTCCTGGCAATTGAGTTACTAATCCCATTAATTCTAATTGCAACAATGCACTGGAAACAACACTCGCCGCTAAACCGCTTTGTTGCACTATTAGATCAAAGGATAAAGGTTCTGTGGTAAGAGTTTGGAAAACCTGTTGTAAATCTGGTTCTAATTCAGGAGTTGGTGGTTGAATTGGTGTTTGCGATCGATCAATTTGCGGTTGATTAAATAATGGTAAGGATGAAAAATCTTCTTTGTCTGCTACAGGTTTTGCTCCCAACATGGTTAAAAGTTGATCGAATTCAACTGGAATTGCGTTAGCTCCTTTGTTTAATAATTTTAAGCAACCATGAAATTGATAATCATCTAATCGAGCAGGTAAGACATAAATATCTCGTTGCAAATCTTTGGCAAAATCAGCAGTAATTAAAGCTCCAGACTTATTGGGCGCTTCCATTACTAATACTGCTCGACTTAAACCTGCAATGATGCGATTTCGGGGTGGAAAACTAGTCCGATGGGGTTGAGTTCCGGCAGGATATTCACTTAATACTAAACCGTTATTTAAAATGCGATCGTACAAACTGCGATTACTAGGCGGATAAACCACATCCACACCAGTTCCTAACACTGCTAAAGTCCGTCCACCTACTTCTAAACAAGCATCATGTGCTTCGGTATCAATGCCTTCTGCCATGCCGGAAACTATGGTAAATCCTTGTTTAGTTAAAGCGGCACTAATTTTTCTCGTCCAACGTTTACCATATTCGGAAAGGGAACGAGTACCAACAATAGCAACTGTGGGTGTGATACCTTGGTTTTCGGAAAGTTGGGTTTTTCCTCGGTAATAAAGTACTGGTGGTGGGTTAGGTGTTTCTAACAATAAACGGGGATATTCGGCATCAGCTGGTGTCCAAAAATCAGGGTTTTTTTCTAAGTGTTGTTTGAGCAGTTTTTCGGGGTCAATTTTTGACCTTTTTTCCACCACCGCCTGCACTGTTTTATTACCAAATCCCTCCACTTCCCTGAGTTGATTTGGAGTTGCTTCCCAAGCTGCTGACAAGGAAATAAAATGCTGTTGCAGTCGTTTGAGCAAAATTGGGCCGACTCCCGAAACTTGCGACCAAGCTAACCAAAATACCCGTTCTTCCACTACTTAAAATAAATTACTCGCTTCTGATTTGATTATCCCATGATTCTTGCTGGCAAATACATCTTAAAGCAAAATTTCCACTTTCCTCAAGCTTTGGCTTTAGGCTGGTTTTTCAAGTATTCAAAAACGCTTTTATCACCAATATCTTGGGGAATTTCTTGCAGGATTTTTCGCCCAGCAAATACTACAAACAAAACTGCCCAAATCGCTAATAAAACTTGTTCGATGTCTGGGGGAATCAAGTTAAAGAGATGTCCTACTAATAACAAAGGTACTATTGGTGTCAGGACTTTGGTTTCTAAACGGTTGAAACAAAAGGCTTCTTTAAAATAAATTCCTGTTAAAGCGGCAAAGAGAAATCCGACTCCCAAGATGGTTAATGGATGCTGATAAATATACAAGGCTAGGGGTTGTTGGCTTTGGATAGCTAATACAATGGAAGTGAAAACTCCGATTCCCCAAAAAATTTGTAATGTGCGATGCAAAGCTGCCATGTAAATATGAATTGTGAATAAACTAACTCCCAAAGCTATACAAAAGGTTGCATACAAAAGGGTTACTAAATTGAGGGTAATTGGGTTATTAATTTGAACCAGAACTAACCAAGTAGCAGTGGCAAAACTTAAAGCTGCTATGATTAAGCTGGCACGATAGATGATTACGCCTGTGCGATCGCTCTGAGTAATTGTAAACTCCCCAAATTGTCCTTGATAAACTCTCGCTTCAGACGCATCTAGTACTTGAGTCATATTTTCAACCGCTAAACTTCAGAGAACACCTTTAGTTAATTGTATCTACGATTCATTAATTCAGTAATATCTTTACCCCATCTCCATAATTTAGTTGTAACTTTGACTGAGCATTACCATTATTAACCGCAATTTCTACCCAGCCATGACTACCAACTAAAGCAATTAAACTACCTATCGGACTGTCGCTGTAAATTTTTTTACCTGGGATGCTTACTTCGGCAATTTCCACATTCCAAGTTTTGCCGATTACTAAATTACCTGGGATATTGGTGATTAGGTTGCCGAAGCGATCGATATACTGAATACAACCCTCGACAATTCCCTCTTTTTCTCGGCATTCAGCGATTGCCAATTTTACCAAACTTTCAGGATTAATTACTGTTCCCAACTCCTCTAAAGAAACACCACTAGCCAGATGTGCTCCCACTGCGGCAAAAATATCTCGACCATGAAAAGTTGTGCTAGGCGAAGCAGTGCGCCAGTACTGAGAATTAGTTAATTCAACTGCTGAAATAACGGGATTTTGGCTAATAATACCACTAAATAAACCGTTATTTGGGCCAACTAAAAAACCGCCAGCAAACTCGATCGCTACTGCTTGTCTATTACTTCCCACACCTGGATCTACCACAGCAATATGTACAGTCTCTTTGGGAAAATAAGGCACAGCATTCATTAAACAAAATCTACCAGCAGCCAAATTTTGTGGAGGAATTTCATGAGTTAAATCGATTACTTTTAAACTTGGATTAATTTGGGCAATTACACCTTTCATCACTCCAACATAGACATCGCTTAAACCAAAATCAGTTAACAGAGTAACAATTCTTTGTTTATTCATTAATTTCATATCGTTTCCGATGGTATTGGAATTAAAGTGCTTAGTTCATCAGAAATCCCAGTGCCTAGTCGATGGCAGTCCCCAGTGCCCAAAAGTAGGGTTTTCCACCACAAGTGTTGGAGATCATACGAATAATTTCGTTAGCAACGCTGTTTAATTGGGAACACTAAGCACAGGATATACGGTTTTAGTCAAATGAGAATTAAACTTGGATTGGTTGCTATTAGTGCTTTGATTGGTTTGACTGCTACGATTGCTAACGCTCAACAGCGTTCTCTCAACTTTCTGTTCCTACGCAACATAGATGGGCAAGCAAGATTGATTGGTTTCCGTAATAAAGACTTGGGACTAGTATCGAGTGACAAGTCTTTGGCTGATAGTATCTGCCGTTCACCAAAAGTCAATAGCTCAAATTCAGCAATTCCTTCGATTTGGAATCGATTATCACCTTATGGCGATCGCATAAGCAACACTTCAGCTTACAACCCAAAGGCAACCCAACCGCCGACTCTAGTACTTAAAAATGGTTCTGCAATTTATGTTTCCAAGAATCCAAATATATTTGCGATCGATCCCGATGTAATCTACAAAGAACTTTGCAGATAGCAATAAACTAACAGAATGCCCTCACAACCACATCTCAGGGCATTCTCTGATTTAAGCAGTATCCAGTTTTTGTTGGTGCATATAGATCGCTTAAAACTTTCAATGCACAGCCTGCTTTGATTGGCATCCTACAATTGGGTGAAAAGCTGTTTTGTGAGAAATTAGTTTCGCAAGAACCAGTAAATAAATTTCTGTAAACTAAGATACAGTTTTCCAAGTTTTAGTTATAATAAGGCTATAGAACATACAGCAGTTAAGTAAAAGAAAGAGTCCAAAATGAACAGAAAACGTGAAGATCTACAAAGAGTCGCTGATGTCCATCGCGCCAACATCCAAAGAAGACTCGAACATCGTCTGGAAGTTGCCAGAGCTAGGGGAGATAACCATCTGGTGCAGATGTTGGAAGCAGAAATGCGCCAACTGTAATCAAATTCAAAAGGGTAGGTTATGCCTACCAAAGTTTTCTTTTTCAAAAGACCCCGTTACCTTCAATACAACGGGGTCTTTTGATTTGAGATTTTGGATTTTGCATTTTAGATTTCATTAATCGGGAAGGTACATTTTTATATCTTCAGGCATACTCATTCGGTAATGTGCTTGTCTGTCACCATCATTATTTTCTAACTCTTGTTCTTGTAAAGAATAACCACAATCAGCACAGGTATAAGAATATATTGGTGGAGCATCAATCCGCCGTTTTAACAATTTGACATTAATAATTCCACCACATTTAGGGCATGGATTCATTTTGTATTCCTATATTCTTTAGCTTGTGTCTTTATATTACTAATTTTCAATAAATTAAGCATGGGCAGCTATAAACTTAGCATTCAGGGGACATGAGCAGCAAAAATTTAAGATAAAAGTCACAATTAAGAAGGTGGAAATGAGTAGAGACGCAAAGTATGGTGACAACTTCCCCAACACTTGAGAATACAACAGCAGAAATGCTTGCGGGTGGGAAAGATCCCAACTGCTTCGACTGGCAAGAAGCTTGGTATCCCGTGCATTATGTCGCAGACTTGGACAAGTCGCAACCTACACCGTTTACTCTGCTAGGAAGAGATATTGTCATTTGGTGGGATAAAAACACTTCAACTTGGAGAGTTTTTGATGATAAATGTCCCCATCGTTTGGCGCGTCTTTCTGAAGGTAGAGTTGCTGAAGATGGTTTATTAGAATGTCCTTATCACGGTTGGGCTTTTGCGGGAAATGGCGATTGTCAGCGCATTCCTCAGCAAATTGCTGATAGTAAAGCCCAAACTTCTAAAAGGGCTTGTGTTGCTTCTTTACCGACAATTGAAAAGCAAGGAATGTTGTTTGTTTATCCGGGAAAAGCGGAAAATGCAGCATTAACCAAAGTTCCAATTGTGGAAGCAATAGAAGAGAATCCTGATGAATGGATTTGTATTAATACTTTTCGGGATTTGCCTTATGATGCTTTGACACTGTTAGAAAATGTCTTGGATGCGAGTCATGTTCCTTACACTCATCATCGCACGGTGGGAAATCGGAGTAATGCTAGCCCAGTGGAATTAGAAGTTACTGAGTCTGGTAAACATGGCTTTAAAGGTGTTTGGCAAGAAGGGCCAAGAAAGGGTACTTTAGGAAGGCAAGATACTACTTTTATTGCGCCGAATTTGATGTGGCATGACTTAACTTCTAAACAGTTTGGTAGAACTTTGACTGTAGTTTATGCTACTCCAATTCGCAAAGGCGAATGTAGATTGTTTGCGATTTTTCCTTTTAAGTTTTCCTCGAAGTTGCCTGGTTTATTTATTAAGTTGACTCCGCGTTGGTATTCTCATTTGGGACAAAATCGCGTTTTGGAGGATGACCAAATTTTCTTGCATCATCAAGAACGTTATTTAGAAGAAGCGGGAAGTGAGAATTTTACCAAGGCTTTTTATCTGCCAACAAAAGCAGATAGTTTTGTGTTTGAGTTGCGGCAATGGGTGAATCAATATAGTGTCGATCCATTTCCTAATACTAGTTTGCCTCCGGCTTTGTCTCGTGAGGAATTGTTAGATAGGTATCACTCGCACACAACTAAATGTAATAGTTGTCGGACTGCTTTGGCGAACATTCAGAAAGTTAGATTGGGGTTAGGGGTTGGTATTGCGATCGCGTGGACGATCGCACCAATTATCGCAGTTTTACTGAATCAAAAAGCGGTTTTACCAACAGCTTTGTTAACTTTATTAACTCTAGCTTTTGGTGCAGTTTGGTTGTATCTTGGTAAGTTGGAAAAACGATTTTACCAAGGTGAGAATATACCACCACGCAATATGCTGGAAAAGGGTAATAAGTAGTTTGTTGTGACGACTTTAGTCGTATACTTTTAAATAAACCGACTGAAGTCGTTACAACGAACTAAGAAAAGTGGTAAAAATGCCAGTGCGTCAAACTTTATCAACTCCAGAAATTCAACTTTCTTATTTAGAATGGAACTCAGGAAAAGAACCTGTGTTATTGTTGCATGGGTTAGCGGATCATGCGTTGGTATGGTCTAGTTTGGGTGATGATTTAGCTGATGAATTTCATGTGGTTGCGCCGGATATGCGGGGACATGGGGAGAGTAGTAAACCGGAAAAGGATTATAGTTTTGTGAGTGCGATCGCCGATTTAGAAGCATTAATGGATAAGTTAGGATGGCAAAGTGCTCATATTTTAGGACATTCTTGGACTGGGAAATTAGCGGCGATTTGGGCAAGACAAAATCCCCAACGTTTTCGCAGTATAATCTTAGTCGATCCGATTTTTATTTGGAAATTTCCCAGCTTAGTTAAGCTAACATTTCCCATGTTATATCAAGTTTTACCTTTTTTGAAAGGTATGGGGCCATTTGCTACTTATGAACAAGCTGTCGCACAGGCAAAATTATTAAATCAATATCAAGGTTGGACTCCTTTACAACAGCAAATTTTTCAAGAAAGTCTGGTGCAAAAAGCTGATGGAACTTGGGTAAGTAAATTTACAATTGCGGCGCGAAATGGTATTTTTGATGAAGTAATGCTAGAACCGGGGTTTGTTAGTGCGATCGATATTCCCAGTTTGTTTATCCAGCCAGAAAAAGGTGTAAATCGCTTTGATTGGCAATTACAACCCTATAAAAAGTATCTTAAAAATTTGCAAATTACCCAAGTTACGGGAAATCACTGGGCATTTTTAGTTGAACCAAAAAAGTTTAATCAAACTATTAGAACTTTTTTAATAAAATTGTGTCATGATACAAAACGCACATAAAGGTAAAAGTATAAAAATTATGAATGTTGATGAACTGCTGAGACGGTATGAAGCAGCAGAAAGAGATTTTGCTGAAGTTGATTTAGCTGGAGTTGATTTGCGGGAAGCTAATTTGGTGAGTGCTAATCTTCACAGTGCTAACCTCAGCAATAGTGACTTGCGCGAAGCTAGATTAGGACACTCAAATCTAGTTCAAGCTAACCTCAGTCAAGCAAATTTAAGTGAAATAATTCTTTGGGGTGCAGATTTAACTGAAGCTGATATTTCTCTAGCACAATTGCGCGAAGCAGATTTAAGTGGTGCAATATTAATTAAAGCGAACTTAGAACAAACAAATTTTGCTAAAGCTTGTTTGTGTGGTTGTAATTTGAGTAATGCAAATCTAGCTAAAGCAATCTTGTTTGAAGCCGATCTTCGTCCTACTTCACATCAAATCACCGATCTAAAAGGTGCGATTTTGAGTGATGCAGATCTCAGTTATGCTCATTTAAATGGAGTGCAACTAAGTCAAGCTAAATTGGATGGTGCTAAACTTTGTCGCGCTAATTTAGCAGTTTGGAAAAAGGAGCAAGTTTATCAAACAGATCTCAGTGAAGCTAGTTTGCAAGGTGCAGATTTGAGCTACGCTGATTTGACAGGAGCGAATTTACAAAAAGCTAATTTATTAGGCGCAGATTTAACCAGAACTATCTTAACTGATGCTAATTTAACAGGCGCAATTATGCCAGATGGTTCTGTTCATGATTGATACTTATCATTAGTCATTAGTCATTTTGCTACAGATGCTTGATCCCCCCTAACCCCCCTTAATAAGGGGGGGACAAGAATTGGGTTTAAGTCCCTCTTAATAGGGGCAAGAATTGGGTTTAAGTCCCCCTTAATAGGGGCAAGAATTTGGTTTAAGTCCCCCTTATTAAGGGGGATTTAGGGGGATCGGCGATTTGATATTACATAGAGTGCGATCGCAACACCTCCCACAATGCTAAAATGTTGGGTCGAGACTTTTGCAGGAAATGAGTCATGGCTTATCTTTGGTTTAAAACATTTCACTTAATAGGAATTGTTGTTTGGTTTGCTGGGTTGTTTTATATAGTGCGTCTGTTTGTTTACCATGCTGAAGCAGAGGAAAAACCCGAACCTGCAAAAACAATTCTCAAGCAACAATATGAAATAATGGAGAAACGCCTCTTCAACATTATTACTACACCAGGAATGGTAGTGACAGCAGCAATGGCGATCGCAATTCTCTTCACAGAACCCGATGTTTTAAAAAGTCCTTGGTTACATTTTAAATTGCTTTTAGTCGCCGTTTTAATCGGTTATCATTTTTACTGCGGTCGAATTATGAAACAGTTAGCCGCAGGAACATCTACTTGGAAAAGCGAACAGTTTCGGATTTTAAATGAAGTTCCGACTGTGTTGTTATTGGCGATCGTTTTGTTAGCTGTTTTCAAACAAAGCTTACCAGTAAATTCAGCTATTGCTAGCCTGATAGCGTTAACTTTGGTGATTGTGGCGATTTATAAAATTTATGCCAAAATTCGCCAACAAAATGAAAGTAAGATGGATTTAGCAGCTAAGTCTTAGGTTTGAGATCTTTTTTTAACCGCAGATGAACACAGATAAACACAGATAAAGAAAATAGTTTTCTTCTTATTCTTTCTTCTTCTTCCTTCGTGTCCTTCGTGTCTAAGTGCTACGCACCGCTACGCGAACGTGGTTCAAAAAAAAATCTCAATTACCCAGCAGTAACTAACTGCAAATTAGCATTAGATAACTGTCCATCTTCCATGTGAACAATGCGATCGGCAATATCCAAAATCCGATTATCATGAGTCACCATTAAGATAGTACAACCCTGTTCCTTAGCCAACTTTTGCATCAAATTTACCACATCTCGACCCGACTTTTTATCTAAAGCAGCAGTCGGTTCATCAGCCAAAACAATCTTCGGATGACTGACTAAAGCCCGCGCAATTGCTACCCGTTGTTTTTGTCCACCAGATAAATCCTCCGGGTAGTAATTGATCCGATTTCCCAACCCTACAACTTCCAACATTTGGGCGGACTTCGATCGCATTTCCGCCACCGAATATTCAGGATGTAACTCCAACCCCATTTGCACATTTTGTTGTGCTGTTAAACTCTTGTGTAAATTGTGTGCTTGGAAAATATAACCAATCCGACGACGCGCTTCAACTAACTCTTTTGCAGAAGCATTACACATCTCTTTATTTAACACTTTAAGACTACCATCATGTACAGAACGTAGTCCGCCAATTAAAGTTAAAAGAGTAGTTTTTCCCGATCCAGAAGGGCCAGTTAAAATTATAACTTCTCCCGCCTGAATCTCCAAATTAATGTTGAAAAGTACCTGTTTTCTCAGTTGACCTTGACCGAAGAAATGATCGAGGTGCTTAATATCAATAACTGGTGATTGTAACATTTTTTCAACCCGTAATTAAAACATATCAGCAGGATCGGCAGCTTGTAATTTCCGCGTTGCAATTACGCCAGAAATACCGCACATTATCATAGTTAAAATTAGCACTTGCAAAGCTCTAGCAACGGTCATATACATGGGTAAATTAGTCGCAATTCGGGTTAAGCGATACATTCCCAAAGACACAGCTACCCCAGGAATAAATCCCAGAATTGCTAATATTACCGCTTCTTCAAATACCACACCTAAAAAATAAGCATGACTATATCCCATTGCTTTAAAAGTGGCGTATTCTCCAATATGATCGTTCACATCAGTTGATAAAACTTGATAGACAATAATTACGCCTACCAAAAACCCCATTGTTACGCCTAAGCTAAATACAAACCCGATCGCAGTATTTGTAGACCAATAATTCTTTTCAAATTCGACAAACTCTTGCTTCGTTAACACTTTGACATCACTCGGCAAATAAGCTTTTAAAGATTTAGCAACTTGCTGAGGATCGTAACCAGGTTCTAAGTCAATTAAGCCAATACTAACGCTAGAAGCTGACTTTTTGGGAAATAACATCAAAAAGTTTTGATCGCTAGTCATTAAACTGCCATCAGCAGCAAAAGAAGCACCAACTTTATATAATCCATTGATGTGAATGGTGCGTCTTTCTAACTCAGTGTTAACTGTTTCACCTTGGGCAACTTTGGCAATTGTTTCCTGATATGTTCCCCGCGATGCTTCATCAAATAACATCGTATCTGGCATTTTAATCTTATTTAAATTTTGCTGTAATTCTGGCAAATCAAAAGCAGGTTTATTGGGATTAAAGCCTAAGATTAAAATTCTAGTTTCCTTTTGGGTTTCTGGGTTTTTCCAAGTAGCAATATTTACATATAATGGCTCAGCTGATTTTACTCCCTCTACACTCATTGCTTGATACAAACGCCTGCGGGGAAAACTAGACATATTAACCAAATTCTGACCTTGGGGATTGATTAATACTAAATCTGTATTTAAGTTTTGATGCAATCTGGTGTTACTTTCATACAAAGCTGATTGAAATCCTAACTGCATCATCATTAAAACATCGGCAAAAGCTACTCCCGAAATTGCTACCAATAAACGGCTTTTTTGTTTCGTTAATTGCAACCAACCAAGGGGTGTGCGGCGGCGAATTTGTTGGATAAAACCGATCATAATTCAATCTCCACATTTACTTGTAAATTAGTCAATCCGGCAACTTTTTGACTTGCTGCATCATCAAGTTTTATTTTTACTTCTACTACTCGGTTATCTATATTTGCTGAAGGGTCGGTGTTAATTACATTTTGCTTTTTGACTTGTAAGCCAATTTGCTCAACTGTTCCGGGCAATTCTTCAGTTATTGAATCACTTTTTACTCGCACTTTTTGCCCAAGTTTGACTTTGTTAATGTCACTTTCGTAAACTTCGGCAACTGCATACATTTTATTGGTTTCTCCCAGTTCTACAATGCCTTCGTTACTAACTAATTCTCCGGCTTTGGTGTGAACTTTTAAAATTTGGGCATCACGGGGCGATCGCACATAAGCAGTCTCTAAATTTGCCTGCGCCCTTTTCACTGTTGCTTCAGCTTGACTAACTTCGGCTTTGGCAATTTCTACATCTACTGGACGAACTTCGGCTATTCTTTCTAAAGTTGCTTTCGCCTCATTTTCTTGTTCTTGTTTCCCCGCAGTAATTTTAGTTAAATTAGCTTCTGCTTCCTTTAATTGTTGCGCTTTCGATGAAGTAATTTTGGTTAAGTTAGCTTCCGCTTCTTTTAATTGCTCAAACTGCGATGCTTCAATCTTATTTAAATTAGCTTGCGCCTCTTTAATTCTGGCTTGGGCAGCCGCTAGGGTTAAACTTTTACTATCTTTAGCTGAAGCAGAAATTGCCCCATCTTTATATAACAATTCATAGCGTTTATACTCGGTTTGAGCATTGCTAAGTTCCGCTTCTAAGCGTGCAATTGTGGCTTTTTGTGCGGCAATTTCGCTCTCCCGTTCCGCATTAATTCGAGCAATTGTGGCTTTTTGCGCCGCAATTTCGCTCTCCCGTTCCGCATTAATTCTGGCAATTGTCGCCTTTTGCGCGGCTATTTCATTCTCTCTTTCGGCGGAAATTCGGGCAATTGTCGCTTTTTGGGCTTCAACTTCGCCTTTTTTCGCTCCCGCTAACACTTTCTCTAAATTAGCCTGTGCTACTTTTACTTGCTCTTGCGCTTCTAATAAAGATGCAGCTAGGCGATCGCGACTATCCAAAATCGCAATCTCCTGTCCCGCCTTCACTCTGTCTCCCTGTTTCACTAACAGTTGCTCAACCCGACTACCCTCCGCCGACGCTGGCGCAGAAATTGTCAAAACTTCCCCTTGCGGTTCCAAGCGTCCCAAAGCCGTCACTACCTTGATTTGGGGAACTACCACCACTGGCGCTTGGGAAGCTTCCGACTGGGAAGACTGCAACCGCCAAATTGTGTAAGCACTAGTCCCACTGACTAACAAAGTAGCTGCGGTAGCCACGATCAAAGCATTTTTAGGGAGTAATTTTTCTAGCCAGCCTAACCCAGACTTGGGTTTACCCGAATCTACGAGCATTTGGCACCTCTTACATGATTAGCTTAAGAACTAAACCGTTTAGTTTTGTTACTGCTATACTAAACGGTTCAGTATAATAGAGTCAAGTACCCCGGAAAAATTTCATAATAAAGAACCCCACCCCCATCCCCTCCCCGTAAACGGGGAAGGGTGCCGGAGGCGGAATTATGGATAATCCATTAATGTGATACTTGCTTAAGTCCTGTAGATAATGAACAAGGTGGGATGATGAATAATGCAAATAAGCAAAATTAATGGGGAACGGATGAGTAAAAAAGTCAGTAAAGCCGCACCAATAGAAGAAATCAACGATAAGAGAGAGCAGATACTTCGAGGAGCGATGCAAGAGTTTTTAGCGCAAGGCTTCACCGCAACTAGTATGGATCGAGTAGCGAAGACAGCGGGAGTTTCCAAAGCCACAGTTTACAGCCACTTTAAGGACAAAGAAGAATTATTCGTGACCTTAGTAGAGAAATTAGCGAAAAAAAAATTTCAGCTAATCATGGGAAGTTTGTCGTTATGTGAAGAGCCAAAAATACTTTTACGACAATTAGCCACTGCATTAATCTATCAGATGTCTAACGATCCAGAGTACATGACTTTTGTGCGGTTAGTGATTGGAGAATCAGCGAGATTTCCCAATTTAGCGAGAACTTTTGTAAATAATATTGCTAAACCAGGATTAGAAACATTAACTCAATATTTAACCAATCATCCAGAGTTAAAAATTCCCGATCCAGATGCCACAGCCCGAATATTTTTAGGAGCATTAATTCATTTCACCCTGTCTCAAGAAGTGCTACACGGAAATGAGATTATTCCAATGGAGAGCGATCGCATAATCGACAGCCTAACCCACTTAATTTCCTGTTGCTCCGGTTGTAAAGACTGAAGAAAATCTTTGAGTTTTAAGTTAGGGATAAAGTTCTGCAAAAGTAGACAATCTAAAAATTTCATCTGCGTTTATCTGCGTTCATCTGCTTTCATTTGCCGTTAAAAATTCAATATATTCAACACAGCCAAAAAATCTAAACAACCTCTTTCCTCTCTCTGTGTCCTCTGCTTCTCTGTGGTTAAAAAAAAGCCCTGACCTTAGCTGTTAGCTGCAACCGCCAAGAGTCAGGGCAACAAATTAAAAAGGGAAACTGCTTAAAAAAAGAGGGAATTAACCATTAATAACAGGTGCAGCTAAAGCCACAGGTTGCATATCAACAGCAGCCAAATCCAGAGGGAAATTGTGAGCATTGCGTTCGTGCATTACCTCAATACCCAAACTAGCCCGGTTAATAATATCAGCCCAGGTATTAATCCCCCGACCTTCAGCATCAAGAACTGATTGGTTAAAATTAAAACCATTCAGATTGAAAGCCATTGAAGAAATACCCAAAGCAGCGAACCAAATGCCAATAACGGGCCAAGCTGCGAGGACAAAATGGAGCGATCGCGCATTGTTAAAACTAGCATATTGGAAGATCAAACGACCAAAGTAACCATGAGCAGCTACGATATTGTAAGTTTCTTCCTCTTGCCCAAATTTGTAACCATAATTAGCCGATTCGTTCTCACTTGTTTCCCGAATCAAACTAGATGTCACCAAAGAACCGTGCATCGCGGAAAATAACGCGCCACCGAACACACCAATTACACCTAATTGATGGAATGGGTGCATCAAAATATTATGTTCAGCTTGGAACACAATCATGAAGTTGAAAGTGCCAGAAACTCCCAACATCAAACCATCAGAAAAACTGCCTTGTCCGATCGGATAAACCAACAAAACCGCAGTTGCAGCCGCCACAGGTGCAGAGAAAGCGACAGGAATCCAAGGACGCATTCCTAAACGGTAGCTTAACTCCCATTCCCGACCCATATAAGCAAAAATCGCAATTAAAAAGTGCAGGACAATTAACTGATATGGGCCACCATTGTACAGCCATTCATCCAAAGAAGCGGCTTCCCACATCGGGTAAAGGTGCAAGCCAATAGCAGCCGAAGTTGGGACAATCGTCGCCGTGATGATGTTATTGCCGTAAAGCAAAGAACCAGAAACAGGTTCGCGGATTCCATCTAGATCGACGGGAGGCGCGGCAATGAAGGCGATAATGAATGCGATCGCAGCCGTTAGCATCGTCGGAATCAACAACACGCCAAACCAGCCAATATACAGCCGATTTTCGGTGCTGGTAATCCAATTGCAGAATCGAGTCCACAGGTTATCACCTGTAGGTCTGACTACAGAAGTTGACATGAAATTGATATCTCCTGAAAGATGAATGCTTTATTTTTTGATGAATGTTCACAGCGTTTGCCGTGCTGTATGTATTTATAACTGTATAGTTATATCATTGTCAATATGCTTAGTATATAAAATTTACTTATAAGAACCGTTCAGATGCCCAACTTGTTCAAGAAGTAGGGGATCTAGAATTAAGATGAGTAATTTTTGGGAACAAGTTAAATTATGAACTCCATACTTACTAATGAAATTGATTCTGCGCGGCAACTTTTCTTAGAAAACTTCGATTGGATGGCGTGGAATTTATTTTTAGCCTTGATACCGTTAGGTTTAAGTATAATTTTGTTTATTTTACCTCGATTTACAGCTTTTCAACATATTTTTAATCCCATTTTATGGGGGATAGGATTTGTGGTTTTTATGGCTTTTTTACCCAATGCTCCTTATGTTTTAACTGATTTAATTCATTTAATCGAAAACATTAAAGAAAATGATTCATTATGGATGATTTTTTTAGTGTTGTTTCCCCAATATTTCCTATTTACACTCATTGGCTTTACAGCTTATGTGTTGTCTGTAATTAACTTAGCTAAATTCTTAAAAAGCAAGGGTTGGCAAAAAAACCACGTTGTTACTGTTGAATTGGTAATTCATGCCCTGTCTGCCATAGGTGTTTATTTAGGAAGATTTCTTCGTTTCAACAGTTGGCACATAATCACTGAATTCCCGGATTTAATCAATAGTTTAATATATGATTTGTTTGGGAAACGTCCAATCATAATCATGTCTACTATGTTTATAGTTTTGACAATTTTATATTGGATCATGAAACAAATAACTTTGGGAATTGTCCTAAGATTTAAACAAATAAATCATCATAAACCTATCTCTAGTTTATAAACTGCTAGGCATTCAAATTTAATATTTAGGTTGATTGGGAGATGGGGACAAGGGGACAAG
>NZ_JADEWG010000059.1 GCF_015207735.1 [Phormidium] sp. LEGE 05292 | reverse complement strand
CCCCCCATCTCCCCATCTCCTCTGCTCCCCAAAAGCACGTAAATCGCGCCAAACTGTCTGACTTCTAAGGGTTTGGTTAGGATCTTCGGGTAAACCGCCTCTTCCAGTAATCACGAAGCTGTTACCCGCAGAAGCGGAACAACCAGCGACAATTTGATTACTAATATCAGTGAAATTTTCTGGTAATTCAACTAAACCAGCACTAGTATCAACTTCTGGAGTCTGAATTTCCACAATGCCGCTAAACTCTGCGCCGAGATCTGAAGAAGCGGTAATATCACTTTGAGGTGTGAGTTGTTGGCGGAACTGAGTACCAAAAATGCCTTGTGCAGTGATGCTGACTCTACCACCAGAACCTTGTTGTGCATTGGCGGTAATGTCGCTATTTTCCAAAGCGACTAAGGTATTAGTTTTGATAGTAATGTTGCCGCCATTAGCATTACCCGCATCCGTGCTGATTCGACTACCATGACGCAAGCGGATATCTGATGCTTGCAGGTTGATATTTGCGCCTAAACCGGATTCTGTTCTGCCGTCAATGCTGGCTTGGTTGTCAAGTGCGATCGCATTTGCTACCACATTAATGTTACCAGCCTGTCCCGTACCCAAAGCTTGCAGATTGACTGTTCCGCCATTGCGAATAATTAATTGCCCAACATTCAGATTGAGCGAACCTCCGTTCGCCGTAGCATTAGGATTGGTGACACCGGATGCAATACCAACGGAAGTCTGAATTTGACTGTTAAATTCACCTTGACCCCCATTCCCAATCACCTCTACACGACCCCCATTAATCGTAATGCTTCCCGCATCTCCTCTACCTAAAGATGCCGTAGAAATCAGTCCTCCATCCCGGAGAATCAACAAAGGTGTAAAAATTTGCATAGTCCCTCCAGGACTAGCAGAGTAGGCATCAGCGGAGATGAAACTAGCCGTGCGACTTCCATTAGCCAGAACTCCAGAACTACCTTCTACTGTTACTGACTCAGTAGCTTTAATTGTGAGGTTGCCTCCTGGTCCAGCAGTTGTATTCAAAGGTCGATCGCCCACAACTGATCCGCTGGATAAACTAATTCCGCCGCCTTCAGAAACCCGCAGCCGCTTCGTATCAATATTAATGTCCCCGGCTTGCCCATTAACGCTGATGGCGGTGGCACCAATAAAGGTGGGCACAGGATTTCCATCAGGAGTTCGCAAGATATCTACTGATTCCGAAGCTTTAATGTTGATATCTCCCGATCGCGCTCCACTGCGAGTAATGCTAACAATAGCAGCGCCATCGCGCACGATTAAACTTTCTCCCTCAAAGGTGATATTTCCTCCCCTACCCGTACTCCCGGCAATTGTCCCGCTGTTGATGCCTGAACCAACCATATCGAAAACCCTGGCACGAAAGGTCATATTTCCGGCATTGCCAGCACCTAAAGTGGGACTACCCGATAAAATTCCATTGTCCATCAGCAGTTTTGCTGTATCGATCGTAATATTTCCCGCATTTCCCTTGTCAGTAGTGCCACTGAACAACATAATTTGTGGGTCAAAAGGATTGAGCAATCCAGATACTGTAAAACTACTGACAAAGCTTTTAAAGCCTTCAAATCCAATCCCGATCAGTTCTACTGAATCAGTAGCCCGGATATTGACCGCACCCCCCGCACCACTTCCTACTGTCAGCGTGGAGATTTGTCCCCCACCTTCAGCCCGCAATTTTTGAGCGTTAATATCAATACCTCTACCGTCAATATTTCCCAAAGTCAGTGCATAAATTCGCCCACCGTTGAGGTTGACATTTCCACCACGAATATCTACTTTCCCACCCCCCAATCCAGTAGTGTTGAGAGTAGAACCGCCGAATATTTGAATGTTGCCAAAGTTGGCAATATTGTCATAGTTAAAAGTTAAACCCTGTGGTGTTGTTATCCAACTAACTAAACCCGGACTGGCTACACTTCCAAGATGAATTTGTCCGCTACTAGCGGTTAAGTTACCGCCATTAAGTTGAATATCGCCACCAATTAAAGCTAATGTTTGACCGGGTGGTGTGGCTAATCCCACTTTGTTATCAAAAGGAAGTGGGATCGGAAGAGTTGGTAGCTCTATTTGTACTGTTGCTTGCGAACTATTCACGATGCTGCCTGGATTGGTGCCAAATTGCAAACCAATGGGCACATTAATTGTTAACAAAGATGATGCAGTAGGATTAACAGCACTAAATTCACTTCCATCCAAAAACCTAATACTATTAGCAGTAGAACCAATAAAGGAACCACCAATATTTAATTGTGCATTGGGGCCGAAAATAATGCCGTTGGGATTAATCAGAAATAAGTTAGCTGTGCCGTTGGCGCGAATTAATCCATCAATATTTGAGATATTTTTCCCTGTAACTCGACTGAAAATATTTTGAATATTTTGAGCATTATTGAAAAATGCTTCTCCCCCTGTGGGTACGGAAAATTCTCGAAAGCTGTGGAATAGGTTACTGCCAGAGGTGCTACCGCCTTCAATACGAAAGGTGTTTCCTTGGGGAGTGACAACACTATTGCTGGGTAGTGTGGCATCGGGAATGATTTGAGCCGATAGGGGATTGTGGGAACTCAGCAATAACAAGGAAATAGTGCCTAGTAGTTGTATGTAGTTATTCAAAATACCTTGAGGGTGAATAGTCACAGTACCACCTAGAAATTTGTGATAATTAGCCTTGATCTCAATATTCTCCCCTGTAGCTAACTCATCAGTATAAATTTGGAATATTACGAAAGAAGGCAACAAGCAATACAAATACCTATAGCTCACCACCCGTCACCCTCCATCTACAAAAAAATCATTCCAATGCTTGAGCAAGGTCATTAATTAAATCATCGGGATGTTCTAAACCAATAGATAAACGCAATAAATTTTCCGGTGTTTTTGTGCCTTTTCCTTCTATTGAAGCTCGATGTTCAATTAAACTTTCCACACCACCCAAACTAGTCGCCCTAGTAAAAATTTTCACCTTAGCCGCAACAGCAAAAGCTTTCTCTTTTCCACCTTTCACTTGACAAGAAATCATCCCGCCAAACAGTTGCATTTGCTTTCGGGCAATTTCATGTCCTGAATGATGTTTTAAACCGGGATAATAAACTTGTTCTACTTGGGGATGATTAGTTAAAAATTCAGCCACTTTTAAAGCATTTTCGGAATGGGCACGCATTCGGTAAGGTAAAGTTTGAATTCCCCGCATGACTAACCAACAATCAAAGGGAGCAGCTACCGCACCACCAACTTTTTGAATTTTTCTAATTTTCTGGAAAAACTCATTTTCAGTTTTACTAATAACTACACCTCCCAAAACATCACTATGTCCACCGAGATATTTAGTAGTAGCATGAACTACCAAATCTGCACCTAAATTTAAAGGAGTTTGCACTATAGGAGAAGCCCAAGTATTATCACAAACACATAAAGCATTTGCTTGATGAGCAATTTCCGCGATTTGGCAAATATCGGTAATTTTTAGTAAAGGATTGGAAGGTGTTTCTATCCAAATTAATTTAGTGTTTGGTTGAATAGCTTCGGCAACTAAATCAGGATTAGTTAAATCGGTGAAAGTTACTGCTAATCCCCAAGGTGCTAAGATATCTTTTAATAGCAAAGATGTACCCGAATAAATATCATTTGGGGCGATTACATGAGCGCCGGGAGAAAGGGCTTGAAATACACTCATTGTTGCCGCAGAACCGGAAGAAAAAGCCGCTGCAACTGCGCCATTTTCTAACTGGGAAACACATTTTTCTAAAGCTTCTCGATTGGGATTATTGCTGCGAATATAATCATAACCTTGGGGATAACTGCCATCTGATGAACGCTCAAAGGTAGTAGAAAGATAAATTGGCGTTACTACTGCGCCTGTAGCGGGGTCAATTTGATGTCCGGCGTGAATTGCTAAAGTTTCAATGTGCATGGTAAAACGACTGAAGTCGTCACAACGAATGGGATCGGATCGCGACTGATGTCGCTACTAACGATTTTAATTGTTGCCTATTAAAATGAAAGGTGCCCAGTAATAAGGGTGATTGAGGCGTTGGATAACTTGTGAGGGTAAATAGCTACGGGTGGCTTGCTGAATAACTAATCCTCGCTGTTCTCCTCCCACTTGAGCGTTACTAGTAATTAGGGCAATTTGCGATCGTCTTAAAGCCTCTGCTTTGTTAACATTTCCTGTTTTTAATGCCAGATAAAATCCGTCCATTAAAGCTTGAGTTCCTCCATCGGAAACTGCCCATAATGAGGAGATAGAAGCTAAAGCGCCTGCTATTTGCATTTGATAACCAAAACCTAAAATTTCTTCTCCATTTCCTAATTTTCCCCCGACAGCAGTTTCGCAAGCACTCAATACTACTAAATCTACACCAGAAAGTGACCAAGTTTCGACATCTCGCAGGGTAACAAATTCACCATTCCCAAATAAAATAAATGAGTCTTCTGGCGAACCTGTTAAAAAGGCAGCGTGAGTGGCTAAATGTACGATGTTATATTCATTTAAAGTAGGAATTACTGTGGCAGGACTAAAGTCATTATCTAATAATTTAGTAGTATTAGGAAGGGTTTCAGCTAAATTTTTTATTTCTAGTGCAGCAAAGGGTAGTCCGGCAAAAACTAATTGTCGATTTCCCGCTTTTACTGTGTAATTTCCTTGGCTAAAAGCTGCTGCCAAAATGCGTGGATTAGGTTTGGGTACGATATTAAAGTTGCTCAAAGTTGCGGCGGTAATATAGTTAATTTGAAATCGCTGCACTAACCATTGTTTGCCATCGAAAAGGGCGGATAAAGGAATATAACGTAATTGTCCATCTGGGGCGTAAAAAATTGTTTTTGTGTCGGCTTGAACAAGTTGGTTTTCTATAGGTTTGATTAACCAATTATACAACTGTCTGGCTGATACTTTAGCATCTATTTCAGGGTTTTGTAGTGCGCCACGAAACTTGACAATTTCTTGATAGAGTTGTGTACGTTTAACAGGGATTGAACGCCGAATGGGGGGAGAATACGCTGTAACTAATACTAATTCTATGCGATCGTCTAAGATTAACGGATAAAGGATTGCTGTTGATTGGGGTAATTGTTGTAAGGAACGTTGTAAGCGATTTAAATTTGGCAAGTTTAGGTTTTGATTTTTAGTTGTGCGACTCAGTTCTTGAGAGAGGGTAACAATTTCTGGGGAACGAATGAAATCGTTAAAATCTGTGCGAATTTGTTGTTGAATTTTCTCTAATTCAGCTATTCTTTGCTGTTGTTGTGGCGTTCTTTGATTATCTGGAATGTTGCGTAATTGTACCAGTTCTTTACCTAGTTTTATTGCTTGATTATACTTTTCTGTAATCTGCTGTTCTTGAGATAATAAATCAACACCTTTGGCGGTTTGTTCATTTCCGCGCACGTTTCGCAAGTAATCATTTAATTCTTGGACTTTGAGTAAATCTAAAACTTGCTGTGCTTCGATAATTCTATCTTGTTTAAGCAATAAGTTGGCTAAGTTGCGATAAGTATCGGTAATGGTATTTGTAAATGATTGTTGTTGTTCAATTGATAATACTTTTAAATCTTGGCGAATTGCTTCTATGATATTAATCGCTTTTTTGTAGAAAACAATTGCCAATGTGGGTTGATTTTGTTGTTCTAATAGATAGCCAATATTGCTTAAAGTAATACTTTCGCCGCTTTTGTCGCCTAATTCTTGAAAAATAACTAAAGCTTGTTGTAAATTTTCTAAAGATTGAGGATATTGTTTTAATTTGAATTTAACGTTGGCGATACTATTTAAATTTCTCCCTTCTCCGGCTTTGTCACCAATAGTTTGACGCATAGATAATGATTGAAATAAAAGCTTTTCTGCTTGGGAATATTCTCCTAAATTTGCGTAGATACTACCTATGTTTTCTAATGTGTTACCTTCGGCTGCTTTGTCGCTGATTTGTTGAGAAATGGCTAAGGCTTGACGATAATATTCTAATGCTTGATTATACTGTTTTAGTTGTTCGTAAATATTGCCGATCGCATCTAAATTTTTTCCTTCTCCCGCTTTATCCCCAATCTCTCGCCGTATAGTTAAAGCTTGCTGCAAAAATTTTAAGGCTTCGGGATATTGTCCTAAGTTAAAGTAAACTCCACCCAGATTATTTAAGGAATTTCCTAAACCTGATTTATCGCCAATTTGCTGTCTGATTGCTAATGCTTCTTGATAGGATTTTAAGGCTTGAGGATACTTTCCCTGACTATAAAGGATACCACCAATGTTATCTAAAGTATTGCCGATGCCGGGGCGATCGCCAATTTCTTGAGCAATTTGCAAAGATTGTTGATAAGTTACTAAAGCTTGTTCATACTTTCCCTGATTTTCGTAAATAATTCCCATCCCATTTAAGGTACTACCAACACTAGCCTTATCGCCGATTTCTTGCAAAATTGGCAAAGCTTGTTGATAAAATTCTAAAGCTTTTTCATATTCGCCTAACTGACGATAAACTAAAGCAAGATTACTCACAATTCGCCCGACACCCGCTCGATCTTTAAGCGTTCTACGAATTGCCAAAGCTTGTTGATAGTAATTAATCGCTTTCTGATATTCTCCTACATTAAAATATACACCACCAATGTTGTTAAGAGTGCGTCCTTCGTCTCGTTTGTCTCCGACTTGTTGCCGAATAATTAAAGCTTGTTGATATAATTCTAAAGCTTGATTATAGTCACCTTGCGCCGCATAAACCGCAGCGATATTGTGTAATGCTTCCCCTTCAATTGCAGGTTTTTTAATTTGTTTGGCAATAGCTAAACTTTGTTGATGTAATTCTAAAGCTTTGGGATATTCGCCTAACAAGCGATAAACATAACCCAAATTATTCAAAGTTTCGCCAATACCAGCTTTATCGTTTAGTTTTTGCCGAATTGTTAAAGCTTGTTGTAAAACGTCTAAAGCTTGTTTGTATTCACTCAAACTTGTATAAACTTCACCTATATTATCAAGAGTTTCGGCAATGCCAGCTTGGTTATTTAATTTTTTTTGCAGTTGCAAAACCTGTTGGTAAGTTTGTAACGCTGTTGAAAACTTACCTGTTTGATATTGTTCAACAGCTTGTTGAAATAATTGATTTACTTCGGTTTGTTGCTGTTTTATAGGACTTTGCGCTTGTACTAAATGATTTGTTGCTAAAGGTAGCACAACAAACAGAGTTACAGTTAAAAAACTACTTGTAAAAGCTTTTTTCATCTACATTGCTCTACTTGATTATTAGGAGTGAAACTAAAAGGCGCGTAAGGCGGATTTCCTACTTTGAAAATCTTGATTATTTTTCCAGTTTTTAAGGTTTAGTTAATTGCCAAATTTTCACTGTGCCATCTATATTTCCGCTAATCAAAGTTTGCCCGTCTCCACTAAAAGCAAGTGAGAAAACTTCCGCAGGAATTCCTTTACGATCGCGCACATCCAAACTATGTAATAATTGTCCACTATGCAAGTTCCAAATTTTGATAGTACCGTCGTAACTGCCACTAGCAAGAATATGTCCAAAGGGATCGATCGCCAAAGCAGAAATAGTTCTCGTATGACCTTTTAAAGTCCGCAATAATTCGCCAGTATTGCGATTCCAAATTTTAATAGTCGCATCATCTTCAGTATTACTTTCTCCTCCTATAACGTCTTTATTACTATAAGTTCCACTGGCGATAGTTGATCCGTATGGACTAACGGCAAGAGACCTAATAACATTTAAAGTTCCGCTTAGATTACGCAGTAATTGACCTTTGTTTACGTCCCAAATTTTGATAATTTTATCTGCACTGCTGCTTACCAGAGTTTGACTATCTGAACAAAAAGCGATCGACCAAATTGAATAAGAATGTCCGCTTAAACTGTGTAATAATTTTCCCGATCGCAAATTCCAAATTCTAATAACTTTGTCTTCCACACTACCAGCAGCAATCATTTGTCCATCTGGACTAATAGCAACAGATACAATTGAACCAGGAGTTTCTGTTAGAGTGTGTAGCAATTGTCCAGTTTGAATATTCCAAATTTTAATCGTTTTGTCCCGACTGCCACTAACAAGAGTTTGACCATCAGGACTAATAGCAAGGGAATCGATTGTGCTAGAATGTCCAGCTAGAACACGCAACTCTTTTCCAGTGTTTTTGTTCCATAATTTGATGTTGCCATCTGCTAAACCACTAGCGATAATTTGTCCATCGGGACTAATAGCAACAGATAAAACTTTTTTAGTATCAGGCAAAGTATTTACTAAAGTAAAATCATCTCCTAAATAAACTAAGTTAATTTTAGTTTGAGTAGCGTTTTTTAAGAAGGTGTTAATTGTAATTGCTAAATTAAAGCCTGATTTAACATCAATTGTTTGCCCAGTATCAGGATTAAAAATTGCTTCTCCTTCCGCCCTACCATGAATACCAACCACGCGCCCTTGGGTATCCAAAACAGGGCCACCACTCATCCCGGAACGAGTAACATTAGTGTAAACTAATTCGTATCCATCTTCTAAAGTTGCCAATGGACGACCGGAAACATTACCTTTAGTCATTTGGTAAATTCTTGCGGTCATTGCAGGCCCAGGATGAGGCCAACCTGATACATAAACTGTTGCACCTTCTGTGATATTAGTTGCGCTTCCCAGTTGAGCAACTCGATAATTTTTATTACTAGTAAACTGCACCAAAGCTAAATCTACTCCGGGAAATTTTTGTACTGTGCTGTAATTTAAAGGGTGTTTAATAGCATCAGAAGTGACTATTTCATATTCGTCTTGAGTAGCAACAACGTGCTTGGCAGTGAGTACATAATAAGTGTTACCTTGCTTGGCAATAATTACGCCGGAACCGGGATTTTGTCCATTAATTACTACTGTGACTTCTTTTGCCATACTGGCGATCGCTTGTTCGTCAACTGAACTTTGCGAAACTACCATTAAAGGTTGCAAAGTTACAATAGCCGTCCCAACTAATGCCGCCGATAATTGATAATAAAGTTTCATTTTTTTCCATCATTGAGGAGAGGTAGTACTATTATTAGGAGTAGAGGGCTTACTATTAAGAGTAGGTTGAGGACGAGGATTTGGCCTATTATTAGGATTTATACTGGGATATCCGCCATTAAGAAACTTATCTAAGCTAATGTAAAGTCGATCGCCTGTTTCATTAATTGGCGCACTAGAAACTACTCGAATCCGAAAAATCCTTTGTAAGGCGGTTTTGGGATTTGTTTCGTTAGCATTTAAGGGAAACAATATGCCAGTGCAAGGTTCATTTTCTTTTGGTGCGTAACATACAACTAATTGCCCATCTTTTCGCTCTGTAGTAATGTAATTAAGGTTGCCTTGGCTGCGATAATTTTGGAAATTACTGGCAACTTCTTCGCAGCGTTGTTGCGGACTACTTCCTTGACCTGAGTTAGTAATATCCCAGATAATTAGCGGTACTTCTTTTGTGGAAGTGCGGACAATAGTAGCAGGAGAACCATTACTAGTACCACAGAAGAAAGTAACATTTTGCGCCAAGCTAGGTTGAGGTGTGGCGATCGCAGTAGAAAAAGCGATCGCAATAGATAATTTTAACCAAGGCAGATTTTTCATAGTTGAATTTGGGTGATTTTTTCTAGCTATTTAAACACCAAAAATTGTCATACTGAGACATTTTCCAATGGGAAAGTTACTAACTTTAGGTGATCTGGATTAGCAAGAAACTCCTTAGCTAATAAATAACCAGCGATTGTCCAAGTTTGGTATTTTCTAGCTTCTTTACCAATTAAACGACCATCTTGACCATCATAATATTCCGGCCAATGATCTTTCAAGAGGCGACGTTCTGCGATCGCGATCGCATGATGTGCTAATTCACCACGATCCATTTTTTTCGCTGCTGCGGTTAACATCCAAAGTAAAACAGGCCAACTTCCGCCATTATGATATGACCAAGGACGATTTTTTGGATCGGCACCAGTAACAATTCTCCATTCTATATCTTCCAAAGCTGGATAACATAATTTCATCGGCATATTACCGATTAAATCAGTCCAGCGCAATTCAATCAAATTCAAGATTCTGTGTGATTGTAGTTCATCAGTTAAGGAAACAATAATTGCCATTAAATTACCCAAAGAAAAGAAGCGACTGTCTAATTGCGAAGGGCCTAAATTTCCGGCTAAATAACCACCTGCTTCCGGCAACCATTTGGCTAATTTATAAAAGGGAATTGAATCAGAATAAATATTAAACTGATTGAGGGCTTGTTCTCCGTATTCTTCTACTTGATAACGATAAATTACATTCAATCTATCAATATCTAACCAATAATTTTCTCGTAATTGCTTTAGTAAAGAAGGCAAGCGAGAATGTACTGCTTTAATAATCAGTTGATTCTCTTCATTAGGGATTAAGAGTTCCAAACTAGCGCGAAGTGCGGCATAAAATAATGATTGAATATCCAAAGGATGCCCATATAATCCCATGCGGCGATCGATCATACTAGCTGCATCAGGAACTAATACCATCGGATACATATCAAATCGAGTTACTAAACAAAGTTGTAAGATTAAGCGAATTCCCTCTTGAAAATCTTCTCTTTTAGCTAAAGAATCATCTTCTGTTGCGATCGCATAAGCCCGTAACAAAATAATCCACCACAAACCTGCATCAGCAGGTGCAACTCGCCCGATCGCGTGTTCACCAAAATCAGGTTTTAAATATTCTTTCCCATTAACCGAAACAATTTTAAAACTAGCTGGCATCAAACCACGACTAGGTGTTGAGGAATCTAACTGCGTTTTTTTCGGCTGTAATTTCAACGTTTCTTCTAAGAAATTACGTACAATATCACTTCTGCCGTTAATTAAAAAAATCAGTGCTGAAGAAACAAAGTCACGAATAAAACATTGGTCATAATTTAATGCTGCAATATCTGGATCGCAAGCTGCAAGCGTACCAATTGGTCGTCCTTGATAATAAATAATTGACTTTTCCAATGCTATCCATGCTTGTTCTACTAAATTTTCGTCGCTCAACTCTAAGACCTCACTAAATTACATAATTAGAATTATTATAAAAGTTTATGCAGTGCTGACAACGAACTAGGTAACTAAAATGTTAATTCGAGAGTATCAGCCATCAGATGCAGAAATTTTAGCAGCAATTTATCGAGATGCCGTAATTGGCATCGGTGCAACTGCATATAATGCTAAACAAATCGAAGTTTGGTCATCATTTCCTGAAGACTTAGAAGAATTTCGCCATTTACTTAGTCAAGGTTTAACCATTGTGGCACTTGACAAAGGGCAATTGGTAGCTTTTGGACAATTAAATCCCCTCGATCGTATTGCTTTTATTTACACAGCTACTCGTGTTGCTAGAAAAGGTTTTGCCACCAAGATTTATCAGCAATTAGAAGATTATGCGATCGCTCAATTAGAAGATTATGCGATCGCTCAAAATGTGCAACGCCTACACACTGAAGCCAGTCACATCTCGAAACATTTCTTCTTAAAAATGGGTTTTTCGGTGGTGGAAATGGAAATAGTCGATCGCAAAAATACACAATTTGAGCGATTCAAAATGGAAAAAATCATCTTACCATCTGCCTCTCGGCTTTAATATCCTTTCCCTAGTCTAAGCAACCAGATAGATGTTTGGAATCAAATCTAAATTATAAAATTACTGGTGATCTAACACACACAAACCCAGTGTAATAGATCAATGCTACAGTCTTCCTGCTGTCACATTAAATTTGTGCGAAAGATCAACAGCACAAATCGATTTAGTGACAAAATAGAAGAGTGAGGAAATTAAGTAAACCCAATTTTACGAGGGGGAAGATGATGAGACTCTTTCATTTAGCGACATTAAGCCTATTCGCACCCCTGTTTTTGACTAGCCCCGTGCTGGCTTTTAATCCGCTTCATGTACAACAATTATTGTCAACTGGGGAATGTTCTCGCTGCGATTTGTCAGGAGCAAATTTGAGTAACGCATATTTAATTGGTGCTGATTTGACAGAAGCTAATCTTAAAGGTGCTAATCTCAAAGGTGCCAATTTAGAAGGAGCCGATTTATCTGGCGCTAATTTAAAGGGAGCCAATTTAACAGAAGCTTTTCTTACTAACGTAGATATGCGCCAAACTAATCTCGATGGCGTAAATTTTGCTAAAGCTACCATTAATGACTCCAATGTTTATGGCGCTTCCATGAATGATTTAAACATCTCTGATGCCACTATCTTTAACACAGCAATTGGCGTAGGTGGCGAAGATTTAGAAGACTATAAAGGTTGGCCATAAAAAACTATGAAAATCCCCAGTCCGTTGTGATGACTTCAGTCATTCTATCTGACAAGTAACCGACTGAAGTCGTTACAACGGACTTTTGATTACAAACTTAACGAGTTGCCAAAATCTTTTTGATATGGGGAAGTGCGGCTTGGATTTTTTCGGGTGAAGCAGTTGTTTGCTGAAAACTTTCTCGCTGTTGCAATCTTTCTAACCAGTTATTTAGTTTGGGGTAAATGTCGATCGCAATCCCAACCATTGGTAAAGATTGCAGCAAAGTTCCCGCTACAACTTCCGCTAAACTAAACATTTCTCCCGCAAAATAAGTGTTGTCACCCAATAAATTTTCGTAGAACTGCAATATTGTATTAATGCGTTCTTTTGCTGCTTCTAATTTAGCCGATTCCACCTCTAATCCAACCATTTGTTTAGTAATTAGCACAGTCGCGGGTTGAATTTCATTGACAGTAATCATTTCTACCATGCGAACTTTTGCTATTTCTTGAGGTTCTTTCGGCATCAAAGATGGTGTTGGATATTTCGCTTCTAAATAATCCAAAATCGCCAAAGATTCCACCACTCTAAAGCCATCATCAATAATTACAGGAACTCGTTGCAAAGGGTTAATCGCCGTAAATTCAGCTTGAAAATGATCGCCATCTAACTTCATTTCCACAGGCTCAAAAGCAATCTGTTTTTCTAACAAAGCCACCCAAACACGACGAGCATTGATTGAAATCGGACTAAAGTAAAACTTAAGCATTTAATTCACCTTAATAACTACAAAAAGGGTATGTTTCGCCCCTACTCCTCCTTTTCCACTCTCTGCGTTCTCTGCGTCTGGATCGGTTCAAAAAAAACCTAACTTTTCCACTCACTTTTCAGAATTCCATATTTTACAGTATCTTCAAATTTTCCCCATTTCAAAATATGTTGACGCAGACAACCTTCATAACGCATTCCGATTTTTTGCATCACTCTACCAGAAGCCGGATTACTAGAAAAATGGGAAGAATGAATTCGGTGTAATCCTAAAGATTCAAAGCCGTATTTTACTACAGCTAAAGCTGCTTCAGTGCAATAACCATTTCCCCAAAAAGGCTTACCAATCCAATAACCTAATTCAGCACGATTATGCTCTTGATTTATTAATAAACCAATTGCGCCACATAACATATTAGTTTCAAGAAATGCGATCGCAAAAACTACTCCATTCCCTTCTGCAAAACTTTTTGGATGACTATTAATCCAATCTTGAGCCATCCCATCTTCATAAGGATGGGGAATCGCTTGGGTAACTGCTGCAATAGCGCGATCGCCTGCTAACCTTTGTACTTCTGGTGCATCAGTCAGCATGAACGGGCGCAAAATCAATCGTTCTGTGTGAATAGTTGGCTGTTGTTTTTCTTGATTTGACATCGAATTGCTATTACCGTTTTACGCGGTAGTGAATAAAGATTTCCTCTTCAACCCTTTCAGCACTTAATAACTCTAAGCGGGGAGATGTTTGCCAGTAAAATCCTTCACCATCTACCGGACTAGGTGCCTTTGCACCTCCAATAATTAATGGACAAACAGTTAACCAAAACTCATCAATCAAGTCTACTTTTAACAAAGATGCAACCAATTCGCCTCCACCCAATACAACTAGGGATTTTATATTCAAGCTTGCTAACTCTTCTAAAGCTTTAACTAAATCGATCGCTCCTGTTTCTGTTTCTAATACTATAATGCGCTCAAATTCTGAGCGATTTTGCCAGTTTTTCGCACCTTGGCTAGTAGTGATTAGCCAGCGTTTCTCCGGTTGTTGAAAGAACTTTAATTTTGGATCGATTTCACCGGATCTAGTGCAAACAATTTGTACTGGGGAAGGGGATTTTCCCTGGTTTTGCTGTTGTTCGCTCAGGGTAGGATCGACATCTTTTTCAGCGTTTCCATCCACGCGAAGAGTCCCTGCACCCCACAAAAGACCATCGGCTTTAGCAATCTGATTCTCTAGATGCTGATGGTCTGCGGACGAGCCAAAACCTCCTGGAGAACGGGCTACATCAGAAATTTTTCCGTCAGCACTCATCGCTAAGACCACCACTGTATGTGGTCGGTTAAGTTTTAAAGGTGAATCCCCAGTTGTACTATCTTGTAATGCCATAAGTATTATTTTGTAATTCCATCGGTACTAAATTGATTATCTAAAATCTATGCCTAAAATTTAGAAAGCGCCACAAAATATTTAAGTGATAATTTTTACTTAATTAAGTAAGTGTTCACGCCCTGCAATAACTTTTTTTAACTGTACATCTTCCCTACTTCTTCCCGACTGTTGCCTAACCTTTAGGAATCTCCAGAGCGAAGTAATAAAAATAGTAAAAGTATCACCCTTAATTACTTCTCTCCTTAGTGATTATTAATCACCTATTTCCATTTGTCAATGTAGCGTAAAACAGGAATAAATAATTATGGCAACACAAATTTTTGACGAAACGAAAGCAGAAATATTTACCGATCGCATACTTGGTGTCCTCAATGATGGCGCACTTGCGCTCATGATTTCCATCGGTCATCGTACCAAATTGTTTGATACTTTAGCACAATTACCACCTGCTACTAGCCAGGAAATTGCTGATGCCGCAGGCTTAAATGAAAGGTATGTGCGCGAATGGTTAGGGGCAATGGTGACAGGACAGTTAATTGATTACAATCCTGATAATAAGACTTATGATTTGCCTCCAGAACACTCTGCATTTTTAACTAGCTCTGCTGGCGCAAATAATATGGCTCCGATCACCCAATTTATTTCTGTTTTAGGAGCAGTAGAAGACAAAATTGTAGACTGTTTTTACAAAGGTGGCGGTGTACCTTATTCGGAATATAAACGCTTTCATGAAGTCATGGCGGAAGAGAGCGGACAAACGGTGGTAGCTGCTTTGGAAGAACATATTTTACCATTAATTCCTGGATTAGTGGAAGATTTAGAAAGAGGAATTAATGTGTTAGATGTTGGTTGTGGTAGTGGTCGAGCGATGAACAAATTGGCAAAGACATATCCTAATAGTCGATTTTGGGGATATGATATTTCGGCAGAAGCGATCGCCAATGCTAGCGCCGAAGCTCAACAAAAAGGATTGACTAACGTTCGCTTTCAAATTAAAGATGTTGCTACGTTTGACGAAAGCGATCGCTATCATTTAATTACCACCTTTGACGCAATTCACGACCAAGCCAGACCCGATCTAGTTTTACAGAACATCCAAAAAGCCTTGCGTCCTGATGGAGTTTATTTGATGCAAGATATCCACGCAGCCACCGAAGTAAGTGATAACTTGGATCATCCAGTTGCCCCATTCCTTTACACTATTTCCTGTATGCACTGCATGACAGTTTCCCTGGCAGATGGTGGCATGGGATTAGGTACAGTTTGGGGTCAACAAAAAGCATTGCAAATGTTAGCTGATGCGGGATTTACTCGCGTAGAAATCAAACAACTAGAACACGACTTGCAAAATGACTACTACCTGGTTAGAAAGGATTGAAATTTACTGAATTTGGATGTAAAATTTCAAGGTTAATTGCTTATGTGCAAAATTTGTACCTTGGCGCTACGCCGTCAGAGTTTGAATAAAAGTAAATCTCAACTCTTAAATAGCAGCCAAATTTTTTCCCTAACAGAACTCAAGAATTTCTCCTCTCAAATTCCTAAGTTGAATCAGTCTGAAAGCCAAATTAAACGCTGAAATTTTATTAAATTTAAGGTAAAGTGAAAGTAGAAACATTAGCCAAGTGCTTAATCTACTCAGATCTTGCAGCAGCGGAGGTAGAACCTCCCAAGACCTCGTTCCCAGTTTCAAACTGGGAACGAGAAATAGAGGCTCCGCCTCGTGGTGCTCTTATCTCAGTATACTAACTTTGCCCTAAATACCATGACCACATCCAAGGAAGAATTTGAAGTTACTAAAACTGAACAAGAATGGCGAGAAATTTTAACGCCTGAGCAGTTTAATGTGTTGCGGAAACATGGCACGGAAAGAGCAGGCACCAGTCCATTAGATAAACTTTATGACAAAGGTACTTATGTCTGTGCTGGTTGTGAGTTACCCCTGTTTACTGCGGATACTAAATTCAACAGTGGTACTGGTTGGCCTAGCTTTTTTGCGCCGATTGATAGTGCGATCGAAACAACTACCGATCGCTCTTTTTTCATGACCAGAACTGAAGTTCATTGTCGCCGTTGCGGTGGGCATTTAGGTCACGTATTTAATGATGGCCCAAAACCTACAGGTCTACGTTACTGCATGAATGGAGTATCATTAAAATTCATTCCAGAACAAAGTTAAGACCAGAATAATTAAATTCATCTGCGGTCAAAAATTGTAGAGACGTTGTATACAACGTCTCTACAATTTTCTTTAGATATATTGCACTACTTCTTCATTGGGAAAACGTACTTTTGGCATGACAGCATATTTATCATCTGCGGCACGATAACCGAGTGGACAAACTACAACTGCGGAATATCCCTGCTCTGTTAATCCTAATAATTCATTGTATTTAGCAGGATTAAAACCTTCCATTGGACAAGTATCAATTTCCAACATTGCCGCAGCAGTCATCAATTGACCTAACGCAATGTAAACTTGTCTAGCAGCCCATTCATCAAGATTCACGGGAGGATTTTTCAGGAAATTTTTAACTACATTGCTGAAGCCTTGTAAAGAATCGACAGGCACTTGGCGAACTTCAGCCATGCGTTCTATGTAGTGGTCTACATCTGCGGCATTGATATCTTTTTTAATCGCCAAAACTACCAAATGGGAAGCTTCAACAACCTGTGTTTGTCCCCAAGAATGTTCCACTAATTTTTGGCGAAGTTCGGGATTATTTACTACAAAAAACTTCCAAGGTTGTAACCCGAACGAGGAAGGTGCTAGTACTAAACTTTGTTCCAGGGTTTTCCAAACTTCAGCAGGAATCTTTTTGTCGGAATCAAACTTTTTGGTAGCGTACCGCCAGTTTAACTGTTGGAGTACCCGATCGGGAGCAACTACAGTACTAATCATGATGTTTAGTTTTGTAAAGTTACCTAGATTATAGTAGACAACCCCCCTAAAAATGCAAGAGCTATTAGACTTTTTCTTTCCCAGATTGTAGAGACGTTTCATGAAACGTCTCTACAAGGGTTCTGGTAACGTAATTGTAATTTTGGAGAGGTCTATTGATTACTGGAGTTTAGACTATCGCACTAAAAGTGTAAAATTTCTCGATCGTAATTCTCTGGAAAAGGCTCGATTTCCCAAACCAATCCTTCTCCAGGTGCAAGACATACATCAATATAAAGTCGTTCTTGTGCAGTAAGAGCAACATCTTCATTACCTGCAAAAGGATGTAAATCTTCCGTTAAAAGTCTCAATTTAAAGCCACCAGGAATTACACCACCAGGAGCCGAATTTTGCAGTTGAAAACGCCAAGTTTGCTGCTCTAAATTCTTCAGAGGAAATACCTGTAGCTCATATTGTTGACCTGCAATCTGCAATTGGCGAGATAAAATAGCTTCACCCTCTGTTAATTCTACTCCTTTAGCTCCGGCAAAATCCGGTTGTGATTCAATCCTTTTCCAGCCGATTTGTTGAGCAATTTCTGATACCCCTGTACGCAGCCAATTAACTATAGATTGCTGCTGTGGTAATCCCATTCTTCGGTAATATAATTGTTGTCTTGTACCCCCATGTTCTAATAAAGCTCCCCACAATTCAAAAGGTACTGCTAATCGAGGTTCGATAATAGCTAGATTACCTAAACGTTGCAGCAAATTTTCTACTTGTGCTTGCGGTAAAATAGCTAGAGGAGTAACTTCAGCACGAGTTATTTCTTCTGTTGCAAGTTGACGCGCTAGCCACAATACATTTAGGTCATGAATTAGATTTTCTTGAGGTAGGGAATAAGTCCGATCGCTTACATCATAAAATCCCTGTTTCAATTGCTCATGACTAGCATATCCCCAAATAATTACACACCTATCATCAGGATTAACTTGCACAGCTAGATAATAATCTGCCATCCAACTGGGAATATCAACCCATTCTTGCGGTACTCGTAATTCGCTTCGATCGATCGCTTCACTAGGAATTAAAACAAATCTCGTATTATCTAAAACAATAGCTGTGCCATTTACCACTTCCCAAAAACTGGGTAAAGCAGCATTATTCGGCCAAACTTTAGCTTTTGGTGCGTATTCTTCCTGCAACCAAGGTAATACCGTAGTTAAGCAAATTTGATTCAGATAAGCATTCCAACGGCTAGAAGGTAGGGAAAAAGATTGACTATTTTCCCATGCTTGGTTTTGCTGTTGGGCAGAAAATTCTAACCAGATTTGAGTAGAATTAAAAACAGATGAATTGGTAATCATGACAGTTACTCGCTAGTAGATTAAAAGTTAGAATTACTTAAATTATCCTTAAGCCATTCTTCCATAACTATACTTATATCTTTTAATACATTTGAGTTGGGGGAAATATGCAGCGTGTCTTGGCTCCACTGTGCTAATGCTAAAAGCAGAGATTCCCTGATTTTGGTAAGGCGACGGGAAACAGTGTACTGTTTGATTTCTAACTGTTGAGCAATCTGCTGTTGCGTTAAGTTTTGACCGTAGTATAAATTGATAATATTTTGCGCTTCCGGGTCTAGTTTAGTGATCGCACCATCCAAAACAGTCTTCATACTTTCAATTTGAACAGCACGATTTTGCACTTCCTCCTGTGCAATCATTTCTGTAAGTAAGGATTCTGCCGCCGTTTCCGGTAATGAGTCAATAAACTCATCGGTTTCTTGCCCTGGTTTTGAGGCGTTTAACGAAACCACAGGCGGATATAAGTAGTTACGAGCAGCTTTAGCACAATTTGTCAACCATTTTTCTAAGATTTCGGAGTTAACTTCACTAGCACCTGGTTGTAGTTGAGCGATCCGCTGTTGGTTGTAGTAATTTGCGATCGCTTCCCAAGTAGCCTTATCTGGTGTTGGTAGCTTCCGTGTTCCAGTGGCTTGTTCTGGTAGATAAAGAGTTTTAAAACATTTCCAAGCTAAGACATAAGTAGCGATTTTTTCTTCGGATAAACCAGCTTGTTGCAAAGATTCTACCAGTCGCTTTTGGCTAATGCGGCGTAATAGTGACCAAGTGGTACTAATATTAACTTCAAGGCGATCGCGCAGCAAGTTACGAATAGTGCTGCTGAAAATAGCACTAGCGTAATTTTTTAAGGGAAATCCCTGTGTTGGGTTATAACCGTTGAGAACTGTATCGAGATTGGCGATCGCAATTTGAAAGCAATCAGACAGCGTATATTGATTACTACTAAAATTATCAGATGTTTTTTGAGCCGCCCAATAACAAGATTCTTGCAAATAAGCAGTTAAATGGAACTTACTGAAATTATTTGCTTCAGTTTGCCAATATTTATACCAATAAAGCACCCAAAAACTTTCCGAACCTTCGGTTTGTTGCAGCCAAGTTATAGCATTTTCCATACTCCGACGCAACTTTGGTTCAGTAATCCAATGGCTGAAGCGATCGGCATTAAATTGTATAAAAGTAGAAAACAGGTCAGTAATATTTTGACGAGGACGCATAGACACACCGTTAATGATTGCATAATATCGCAAAAGCGAAACCTATGTAATTAGCAGAAGTGTTTATTCAGGAAAAACTGAATCAAAAATAATTTACTCGTATACGGAATAAACATTTCTTAGACTGTATTAACACACTAGCAGAGAAAAAAGTAAAAGAGATGACACAAGAATCGATCGAGCAAAATACCGAGAACAACTTAGAGTCACCAACAGATTTGCAGGAATCAGGCATAAGCAATGGAACTTCTGCTAATACTACGAGCGCAGAAGAAATAGCAGCAGTTACCAGAAAGAGACCTGGACCCAAGGTAGCATAGCATTACTCCCAATTATTAATCAAGACCAAATTGAGGAAATCAATCTTTTAAAGCAATAGTTCATTGATTACTGTTCACAAAAGTAAGAGAGTGACGATCATCATAATCGTTACTCTCTTACTTTAACCCTAAATCAATATTAGGTTAATGAAAACATAAAATTTAGGTATCATAACGAAATAATCGGGGTTTAGCCTCCGTAAAACTAATAATAATTTATCTATTTTTTTGTAATTTAGAGTTTACACAAAGTTGCTTATCTTCCTGGCTAATATTATTATTAGTTTGGAGATAATCATCTAACCAATTGCAAGCGGTCATTAATAAATTTTTTAATTCCTCACTTTCAATACGCATTAATTTAACAGTTCCATCCCTACTACCAAAAATAATATCTTTACCATCTGGGCTGAAGCTTCCGCTAGTAACCCCAGCCTTATACCCCAACAAAGTTATTAATAGACGACCATCCCGATGCCAAAGTTTTATAGTTTTATCTTCACTAACTGAAGCAACTATTTGACTATTAGGGCTGAAAATTACCTCCCAGATAACATCATCATGTCCTTTAAGAGTAGAGAGTAATCTACCTTTTCGATCACAAAGTTTCACCGTTTTATCTTCACTAGCAGAAGCAATCATTTGACCGTCTGGGCTAAAACTAACATTAGTCACCCAATTAGTATGTGCTGGAATAGTTTTAAGTAAAGAGCCATCGCTAGCTTTCCAAAGTTTAACAGTTTTATCCCTACTGCCAGAAGCAATAGTTTGACCGTCTGGGCTAAAACTTACACTAGTTACTATATTAGTATGTCCGCGTAGGGTTTTGAGTAAAGTACCATCACTAATTCTCCAAATTTTAATAGTTTTATCGCTACTAGCGGAAGCAATAGTCTGACCATTAAGACTAAAACTGGCACTCATTACTTCATCAGTATGCCCGTTAAAAGTTTTTAGTAACGAACCATCGCTAACTCTCCAAATTTTAACAGTTTTATCTTGACTAGCAGAAGCGATCGTCTGATCGTTTGGACTAAATTTGACAGCATTCACACCACTTGTATGTCCTAGCATAATTTTTAACAGGCGACCATTGAGATCGAAAAGTTTAATAGTTTTGTCATCACTAGCAGAAGCAATTATTTGACCATTTCGACTAAGACTAACACTATTAACTACATCCGTATGCTGCTGGATATTAAGTACAGAAAGATTGGGCTGCCAAAGCCTGATTGTATTATCCCTACTAGCAGAAGCAATAGTTTGACCATCTGGACTAAAACTGGCACTAATTACTTCAGCACTATATCCCCGAAAAGTTTGTAATTCCAAACCAGAAATATTCCAAAGTTTGATGGTTTGGTCTCGACTAGCAGAAACCAGATATTTCCCATTTGGACTGAAACTTACACTATTAACTGAATCAATATGTCCGGTTAAAGTCTTGCTCAAAGTCAAAGAACCATTGCTAATGTTCCAGAGTTTGATAGTCCTATCAGCGCTAGCAGAGGCTATCATCTGCCCATCTGGGCTAAAATTTACACAATTGACTGCACTATTATGCGCTTTAATGGTTTTAAGCAATTGACCATCGCTACTTTTCCAAACTTTGATAGTTCCATCAGCTAGTGCTGATACAATCATCTGACCATTAGGACTAAAACTGACATTAATCACAGAAGCGCTATTTCCTTTTAGCGTTCTTATCAGTTGCCCATTACTAATTCTCCACAATTTGATATATTTATCTTCACTAGCCGAAGCAATAGTTTTGTTATCAGGTGAAAAGCTCACACTATTCACTTCACGAGTGTGTCCTGTTAAAGTTCTAATTAACTGACCATCACTAGTTCTCCAAAGCTTGATAGTTTTATCTTCACTTGCTGAAGCAATAGTTTGATCGTTATGACTAAATTCAACACTATAAACTCCTCTTTTATGACCTTTTAAAGTTCTGATTAACTGACCGTTACGGCTCCAAAGATTAATAGTTTTGTCTAAACTAGCGGAAGCAATAATTTGACCATCATGCTTAAAAGCTACACTAATCACTGCATCACTATGATTTTCTAAACGGTTGCGTTCTTGGATTGCCGACATTGCCTGTTGCAAAGTTTCTGCTGTTTTAGCTTGAATATCTTTTGATACTGTGGGTGGAATGAGATTACCAAACCACATCATTTTGTTAAGCTGTCGCCCTGCTTTAACACCAGTTACTAAAGCCTCCAATTGCTTATTAGACAATAAGTAATTTTCAGATAATGAATTTAACGCCTCAATCTCTTTAAGTTGTGCAGTTCGACTTTGCCAATAAGCTAAACTTCCTAAACTTAATGCTCCCATTGCTAAAATACTAATAGCGGCAATTGTTCTTTTGGCTTGTCTAAGTCTCTTTTTTAATTGAAATTGTTGTTGTTTTCTTCCTTCCAAACAAGCATCAATAAATAATTGTACATCTTCAGACAATTCATCTGTATACTTTATATAAATATCTTCTGCTTCTGCTAATCTTACACCCTGCAACAAAAAATCAGAATGTTTTTTGTTTTGTTTCCACAACATTGCTGACTGCACAAGTTGTCTTTGCACTCTCAAGCGTGCCCTATTTTCTTCCAACCACCAACGTAAAGTTGACCAATGACGAATTAATGCCTCATGTGCAACTTCTACTGTGACTTCTTGTAAGGGAAATTCCTGAGAATCTAACGGTATTTCTTCTCCACTTCTACTTCTACCAACAACATTTTCATCTGATTCGGAGTTCATAACTATTAACTTACCAGTAGTTAGCGCTTGTAATGTTCTTTCTACCAATTCAGATGAATATTTTTTGACTATTAACTCAGATTTAAAAACTCTTCGTCTGGTATCTTCTTTTCCTTCACCTAATTGTGTCAAAGCTAAGAAAATCCATTTGGAGCAGTCTTGTTCTTTTTTATCTAAACTATCAAAAACTGCTTGGGCTTTTCTTTCTAATGCTCCTTTTAATCCGCCTATTTTTTGCTGATAAACTTCTAGTGTTATTTCGCCTTTGCCTTGATTACGATTTAACCACAACTGCTCTAAAACAAACTGCAATAAAGGCAAATCACCTGCTGAATAATTCAGTTCTGCTAATAACACTTCCACTAATTGTGGTTCTATATGCAATCCTACTTTCTCTGCTGGCATAACTATCGCTTGGCGATAATCTTCTTTTGTAAGATAGGGTGGTACTAATATGCTTGATTGTTGTAAAGCTTTAATTAATAAAGGTTCTTCTAAACAGGAACTAATAAAATCTGCTCGTAAAACTACTACTAATTTAAATCGATCGGATGCGTAATCTAATGCTCCTAAAATAATCTCTAAAAATCGTTTTTTATCTGAAACTGCTGCTAAAGTAAATAATTCCTCAAATTGGTCTACAATTAATATTACCATTGGTTCGGGGCGCGATCGCAACCACCGCACAAATCCTTCTACTCCTTCATACAATATCCCTTCCAATTCCATCTGTTGATAAGCTTTTTCCCTTTCCGTACCTCCATCTACCATTCGCCAAGATAAAGCTTGCAGAGGATTTGCACCAGGACGAATACTTTTAATCCACCATTGTTCGCTTCCAGGTAACTGTTTACCTTGTTTTAATTGAGAAATTAATCCAGCATGAACAACGGAAGATTTCCCGCTTCCAGACGCACCAATTACTGCTAAAAAAGCTGAATTATTTAATTTGTTAACTAACTGTTGGGTTAAGGTTTCTCGTCCGTGAAAAAACTGTGCATCTTCTTCCCCAAAAGCTTGTAATCCCATGTAAGGACACAAATTTAAATCTAATCCAGCCCCATTCTCAATTCTTTTACAGCCGATATTTCCGGGTAAAATTTCAATAATCCCTTGAGTTCCCGATAACCAAACATGAAGTACAATGTTTGTCCCGGCTAAATACATTTGTAATCGAGAAATCCATCCCGCTGCGGGTAATCCGATTTGTTTATCTGCTGCATTTAAAGTTTCTAATAATGCTTGAGTAAATTTTTCTGGTTCTTCTAATGTTGCAGTAGCAGCTATTAAACATTGTCCTTGTTCTGGGCTAAGTTGTAAATCTTCTATCCATTCAGCAATAAAAATTGCTCCCGGACAATCTAAGATGATAATTTGTTGAATTATTCTTGAGCGACGCAATTCTTGTCTTAACCAAGAACGGCTAATTTTGATATCATCTCCTAATATTAACCATGCTTCGCCTTCTTCTGTTTGTGCAATTCGACCTCGCAAATATAATAATGCTGTGTCTGGAGTTTTGCTAATAGTAGGGGGCAATTTTGCTTGTAATTGAGATCGGATAAGAGAGTGCGATCGCAAACATAATTGTATCGCTTCTCGGATCTCAGAAAACGCTTTTCCAGGTTTTGGCAAATAATCTACTTCAAAGTTTCCCTCTTGGCGTAAAACTTTACACAAGCTAATAGAATTCTCGTTGTGAGGTAATCCATCTATTATTAATGCTAACCGTGAATGCTGCAAATCAATAGTATCTGGTTTCAATCCCAGAATTAATTCTCCTACACCTTCGACAATTCTTTTGGGAGTTTGCAAAGGATATTCTGATAGCAGTTGAGTTTCACCACGATGGCGCTTTTGTTGATTAATTAGTCGTAATTGTTGATTAGTTTTATCGATATGTTGGAGAGTTTGGTGATAGACATATTTATAAAGACTATCTGCATCTATTACACCTTGAGAATCTGCGGCTTCCCCCCGCAATCCTCGCATTAAGTAATAGGTGAATACTCCATGTCCTAATTGGGGAAATTCCCACGATCGTTGTGCGCGATCGCAGGATAATAAAGCATAAAATCCTTTAGCTTGAGCAGCACGTTTACGTAATAATTCTACAAATTGAGTTGTTGGACTGAGCAGAGTAGAAGTATTATTTGTCTGCGTTTTTATTTTTCCTCTGGAACCTCTTAGCATCATCCCGCCGCTGTGACAAGCATCTAGCCAAATTAATTGCTGATGAGCCGCACAATTCCCGAAAATATCTAATAAATCTGCTAAACTCAAACCTGTATTAACTAGGTCATCTTTTTGCGTATCCTGAAAACACAAAAAAGCTTGCTGACTTTGAGGTTCTAATAAACCATGCCCGGAAAAATAAAATAAAACTGTATCTTGTGAATTTGCTGTCTGACTAATATAGTTTAAACTTTTAAAAACTGTCTCCACTGTGGCTGATTGAGCTGCCAAATCGTGATAAATAATTACTTCTTTTTGGGGGAATGCCTGAGTTGCTTCTGTTAAAGCTTCGCTTAAACCTTGGCAATCTAAAGCTGAGTATTCCAATGGAGGAAAGCTACTATCTTGGTATTTGTTTACTCCAACTAAAAGAATCCAAAGTTTGGCTGAACCTGTTTTTAAGGCGTACTTAGATTGACTTGTAGCAACGCTAATTGGAGACATTTGGCTCTGATAATTTTAGATAATATATTTCAATATTAAGACAAGCCTCACCAAGGAAGCTTGTCTTTTTTATTACTATTTAACAAATCGCTTTAGCTGAATCCGCTCTCTTTCCTAGCCGCTAATCCTCAAAGCTAAAGTTTTCTAGCACAAGTACAAGAAAGCCAATTTTTTACCTTTTAAGATCCAACATCTGGCTTATTTGGGCCAGGTGCCCAATCTGGTGTATATACTCCTTCTTTAGCTTGCACTCGTCCAGCTAATGTTGCGCCAGTACCGCAAAGAATAATTACGATTTTGACTGTATGATCTACGGTAAGTTTGTTTTCTTGAACAGCACTTCCTACGATAGGTGCGATCGCAGCTATTGCCGTAAAAGCTGCACCCCAAAATGTTTTGCTGGCGAAGATACTTTTAGCGGTAGTTGTCAATTCTGGTTGGTTTAAAGATGATGGTGTTTGCATAATATTTGAACTAAATGTAATCAAAGTACTTTTGTGTTTAGCTTTTGGGTAAAGTTGCTAGAAGAATTTTGCACTTTAACCTTTGGCTATAAGTTTTATAGGTTTGCCTGGTTTGTTTTATGCAATTTTCTTTTAACTGGCGGAAAAAATAGTTTGTTCAGAAGATGGATTCCTTTACTGGAGAGAGTTTGCAGGATTAGAGGTAATCCAACTTTGCGGAGAGTGCATAAAAAAATCAAGGCTAACCTACTGAAGTGATAGTTAAGCATTCGACATTAAGAGGAATTGACAAATGTCACCTATCAAACTTCCTATCCTGCGCTTGAGAGATGGTATTGAATTTCCTGAATTACAAGATGAAGTTAAGTTATTGCAAACGAAGTTGGGATTTATTGGAGATAGTATTGATGGAAAATTTGGAGTAGCTACAGAAGCGGCTGTTAAACGTTTTCAACAGGATAAAGCTTTAGTTGTTGATGGTATTGTTGGTCAACAAACATGGGTAGCTTTGTTAGAACAATCAGTTGAAGTGTTTCTTCCTCATGCTGTAACTGTTGGTTCTTTCAACATTGAGAAAATTGTTAATTCTATTTCTTCTGCTGAGATTCGTACTTATGCCCGTAAGTCTATTCCTTTAATTCTACGCGAGTGTGAAGCGAATGGAGTTAGCGATCGATCTCAAATTGCCTACGTTTTAGCCACTGCACAGCATGAATCTCTTCTTGGTAAATGGATGGAGGAACTTGCTAGTGGTGAAGCTTACGAAGGCAGACCAGGTTTGGGAAATACTCAAAAAGGTGATGGCCCACGTTTTAAAGGCAGAGGTTTTGTACAAATTACAGGACGTAGAAATTACACCGATTGGTCAAATCGTTTGGGTATTGATTTAGTAAATCATCCAGAAAAAGCTGCTGTTCCTGAAATTGCTGCCAAGATTTTAGTTATCGGAATGCGCGATGGCACTTTTACTACTTTAAAGTTGAGTAACTTTATTAACTCAACCAAACGCGATTTTGTCAAGGCCAGAAAAATTATCAATGGCATGGATAAAGCTGAACACATTGCCAACATCGCTGAACAGTTTTACCAAGTTATCTAAGCCAGGACTTACGCGACCAAATTAAAAATGTAGGGGCGGGTTTAGTCAATAAATTAGGCATTTTACAGATAATTATCATTCAAAACCCGCCCCGACAAACCTTGATTTTTCGTGACTTTGCGTAATTCCTACAAGTTTTCATTTGTCACCTGCATAATTTTCTAATTCCCAACCTATTAAACCCACAAAAGCAACTGCTAACAGGAAAAAATCATGACTACCACTAATGTAAGAATTCAATCTCTTTCTGATTTCGTTAAGTTAGAAGCGCCTACTGTTTTATTAACTGATTGTCATCCCAATTTAATTAAGGAAATTCAAGCAATTCTGAAAATTGATGTGGATGGTATTGTTGGTCCGATGACTAAGCAAGCTTTTGCAGACTTTAAGCTAGATAATGATTTAGAGTTTCCACTCAATTTGGGAGTAACTACTGCTAAAGAATTGCTGAAAGCAAAGGGTCAAGAAGAGACGGCTGCTAATGATGGTGAAGGTTCTGAGCCGAAACTTAATCCTAATGCTGGTTCTCGCACAGGTAATTCTATGAAGCTTCCGACTGGGGAAATTGTCTATGCAAATCAATACATTGTTGAAGGTATTCCTTTGACTTGGGGTGAAGCAACTAAGAATTGTACTCGCGTTCCTACTATTAAGGAATATGTGGATAATGCTGTCAGGTTGGCTAAAGTTTGGGGAGAGGTACGGGATAAATTTGGTTCACCTCTCTACATTACTTCTGGTTATCGTCCACCTCATGTAAATCGTGCAGTTGGTGGCGCTCGTTACAGCCAGCATCTCTCTTTTTGCGCTTTAGATATGAAACCAATGAATGGTGATTTTAGAAAGCTGTTTGATGTTTTGAAAGCATCGTCGTTTACTGGTTTGGGAGATGCGGTTTTTATGGGACGAAATAAGGGGTTTTTCCACGGTGATATTCGTCCTGGTAATCGGGTAATCTTCCCTTACTAATCATTGTTGTTAATAAGCCCCGTTAATCCAAGCACAAACTGTGATATTAACTGGGGCTTATTGATGTTCTGGGGGTTTCGTTTCTTCACTGGAGTTTAGACTATCGCACTAAAAGTTCGATAGTCTAAACTCCAGTTGATTAGAATTTGCCCCTAATTGCAAAGCATAGAGATTAGCGTAAACTCCCTGTTGCGCCATTAGTTCTTGGTGGGTTCCCCGTTCAACAATTTCTCCTTGTTGAATTACTAAAACTTGATCTGCTTTAGTAACTGTGCCCAGACGGTGAGCAATTACAAAGCTAGTACGTCCTTTTAATAAACGTGCGATCGCATCTTGCACTAACGCTTCTGTTCTAGTATCAATACTACTAGTAGCTTCATCTAAAATCAGAATTTGCGGATTAATTAATACCGCACGAGCAATACTAACTAATTGTCTTTGTCCCTGACTTAAAGGTGCGCCTCTTTCACCCAATCGCGTCATATATCCCTGAGATAATGAAGTGATAAATTCATGCACATTGGCTAATTGTGCCGCAGCTTCAATATCAGCTTGGGTGGCATTAGGACAACCAAAAGCAATATTTTCCGCCACAGTACCAGTAAACAAAATATTATCTTGTAAAACAATCCCCATTTGACGGCGTAAACTCGCTTGAGTCACACTTCTTACATCAATGTCATCAATTTTTACCGCTCCATCAGTAACATCATAAAACCGCAAAATTAAATTAATAATTGTGGTTTTTCCGGCTCCTGTTGGCCCAACTAAAGCGATCGTTTCTCCTGGTTGAGCGTGTAAATTAACTCCTTTCAGGACTGGTTGATTAGGAGTATAGCCAAAAGTAACATTTTCAAATTTTACCTCACCTTTAATCTCTGGCATTTCTTGAGCATTTAGAGCATCTTGAAGTTCTGCTGGTTCATCTAATAACAAGAAAATTCGCTCTAATCCTGCCATTGCAGATTGAGCTTGAGTGTAAAATTGACTGAGGATTTGAATTGGGCGAAAGAACTGCTGCACGTAGATTAAAAAAGCAGTGACAACCCCTACAGTAGCAGCGCCAGTTACCCCTAAATAACCGCCATAAGCTAACACTGCGGCTGTGGCTAAAGTGTTGAGAAAATCAATTGAAGGTAAAAAGGCGGAGGTAATTGCTACTGCTTGAATATTGGCATCACGATTGGCTGCATTTAACTGAGCAAATTCTTTAATATTCAGGTTAATACGATTGAAAGCTTGGGCTTCTCGGACACTGGTAATTCCTTCTTCTAATTTAGTAGAAAGTTCGCCGATTGTTTCCCTGGTAACGCGAAATTTTGTTCGCGCCCAACGGGAGAAAAACCCGGTGGTGAAAATCATTACAGGCACAACAAAATTACTCAATAAAGCCAGTTTCCAATTAATAGCAAACATGGCAATAATAATGCCAACTAAGCTTAATAAGTTGCCCAACATTTGAGCAACTGTTTGTCCAAATGCCTGATTAACTGTGTTTACATCATTGAGCAAACGGCTCATTAAATCGCCTGCTTCGCTGCGATCGAAAAAACTAACTGGCAAACTCTGAATTTTCAGGAAAATATCTTGTCTCAATTGCGCGAGTAGCCGTTGCATAATCCAGCCTACTCGCATAATTTGTTCTCGAAATGCGGCAATACTAAAAATGTAAATTAGTACCAACATTCCCAACATTAAGAACAATCCGCGCACATTTCCTTTGCCAATCAAATTATCAAGTGACCAACCAACTAAGAAAGGGCCAACAGATTGTGTTCCCGCACCTAGCGATACAAAAATTAGAGCTATGAGAACATCTTTTCTATAGGGTCGGAAGTACTGCAAAAAACGCCGTAACGTCTTCGATTGGTGAGTTGCTTTTTGCTCAGATACAACAATTGGATTGGGATTTCTCATCCTGATTCCTCATAAGTTTTTCACAACACACTGCGTTAATCCTACTGCTCTTTTCACAAACTTATCATCAAATGTGTAAAATTCAGGGTAATTCTGACTATGAGCTAAATGAAAAGCATCAGCAAAATCTAAACCATTTTCATGCCATTGTAGAACTTGTACAATCAAGTTAGCATTTGTCAGATAAACATTTGGCAAACCAAACAAGTTTCGCAAAGCTGTACAAATTTCAACAGGTTTAAATTTATAAGCAAAACGCAGTACCCATTCAATTTCCAAAATCACGGTATCTGGAATGAAGATATCCTGAGAATTGAAAAGTTCTACACTTTTGTTGAACTGTGATTCATCATCCTGGGTTAACAACCTAATCACAACATTAGTATCAACCGCGATCATGCCATAACTCCTCAATTCCTTGAGCTATAGCATTTTCCATATCTTCCAGGCTTTTAGGTAATCCTTGATACTTTAAACAGCCTGCAACATTATGCAATGATGTTTCTGGGAATGGCTTTTTAGGTTTGAGTAAAATTCCATCTCCCATATTAATTGCAATCAATTCTTGTCCAGTTTTCCATTGATGTGCTTCCCGTAAGGACTGGGGAATTACAATTTTTCCCTCTGCTGATAATTTGGTCGTTTCCATGTTAATATAAGCCTCAAAATTTCAACCTAAATGCCTAGATTATAACCTTTAACAACCAGGGATTTATGTTTTAATTGGTTGCTTCACCTGAGATTCCAAAATTGCTCCATATAACGGACTAGTTCTCATTAATTCTTCATGAGTTCCTTGTGCAACTAATTGTCCTTTATCCATTAGCAAAATCCGATCGGCATTTTTCACAGTACTAATTCTTTGAGCAATGACAAAAGCTGTACAGGTTTTTTGCCGCATTAAATAATCGAGTTCTTCTTGAATTTGCGCCGCAGTTTTAGCATCAACCGCAGAAGTGCTGTCATCTAAAATCAGAATGTTGTAATTTGTTAATAAGGTACGAGCGATCGCAATTCTCTGCTTTTGTCCACCTGACAAACCTACGCCTCGTTCCCCAACAATTGTTTCGTAACCATCAGGTAAACTTTCAATAAAATCGTGAATTTGAGCAGTTTTTGCTACCTCAATTACTTGTTCCATTGTGGCATGAGGGTTGGCATAAGTAATATTTTCCCGAATCGTACCAGAAAATAATGTGGTTTCTTGAAAGACAAAGCCAATGCGCGATCGCAAACTTGCTAAACTAAAATCTCTCACATCTCGCCCATCAATCCGAACTGCGCCAGAAGTCACATCATAAAACCGAGGAATTAAGTTAATAATTGTACTTTTCCCCGAACCAGTCATGCCTAAAATAGCGATTAATTCTTTAGGTTTGGTTTCAAAAGAAATACCTTTCAAGGCTTCTGTAGTCGCTCCAGGGTAGCGGAAACAAACATTTTCAAAGGTAATCCTACCGCCACAAGTTTCAAATGGTACAGCATTAGGACGATCGCGAATTTCAATTTTTGCATCTACTACTTCATAAACTCTTTGAGCAGATGCAGCTGCTTGCGCGATCGCAGGAGCCGCAAAACCAATTAACAAAACGGGTTGCAAAATTAACAGTAAATAAGAGTTAAATGCCACTAATTCGCCAATGGTAAATCTGTCTTTAATTACTGCTATACCGCCATAACCAAGCACAACTACTGTCACCAAGTTACTCAATAAAAAGATGAAAGGAAAAGTACCCCGAATGGCGAGAATAGTTTTCATATTGGTTGAGCGCAAAACATTATTAATCTTTGTATAACGCTCGGTTTCTGCTGATTCCCGCACAAATGCTTTCACCACTCGCACACCAAACAAATTCTCTTGTAATACGGTGTTAAGCTCCCCCAATTGTTGTTGTACTTGTCCGAATAATTTGCTATTTTTTTGTAGAAAACGCGCCATCAACCATGCGGACATCGGGACAACTGTTAAAGTAATTAATGCCAATTCCCAATTCATTAACAACAGGATTGTAGCGATAGTAACTAATGTAGCTAAACCACTAATTACCTGAATTAAACTGGTACTTAAAAAAGTGCGAATTTGTTCAATATCGCTAGTAACACGAGTTAATAATTGAGAAGTTTGCGCTTGATCGTGATAGCTGAAACTCAGGTTTTGAATTTTAGTAAAAATCTGATTTCGGAGGTCATAAACAACTCCTTGAGATGCCATTTCTGCCCAAAAACTTTGCCCAAAATTCAATAAACCCCGTGCGATCGCAGCCACCACCATCCATGCCGCGCTGTAAAATATAATTTTCAGGTTTGTTTTGGTAATACCTTCATCGATCGCCCAGCGAAATAGTTGGGGAGTTACCGCATAAGCTGCTGTTAAAAGCAAAGAACTGAGTATTGCTCCCCATGCAGTCCAACGGTAATTGCTGAGACTTCCGAGCACTCGCTGGAGTGGTAGCATCGATGAATTATCTTGAAATTCTGGTTGCTGCAATGGATTCACCTTTTTAAGCTTAAATATTTATAGTTTAATTAGTAAATCAAACTTATGAACACAACGAGACAAGAATCTAATTCTGGGTTGGGATTATCGATCGCAACTTTAATCGCCATCTTCGCCACCCTGATTGTTAACATCCTATCAAACTTTTTCCCTCCCAGTGGCAGGAATATTGGTGAAATTGCTAACACAATTTTACAAGGTGTACTGATAATTCCCGCTAACTATGCCTTTGCGATTTGGGGATTAATTTACTTAGGATTAATTGCCTATAGCATTTATCAATTTCGTCCTTCTCAACGTAGTAGATCCACGATTCAACAAGTTAATGCTTTAGTAATTCTGGCTAGTTTGGCGCAAATTCTTTGGGTATATTTGTTTACCGTGCAGTTGTTTTGGCCTTCCGTAGTGGCAATGTTAATTATTCTCTTGCCACTCATCAGAATTTATTTGCTATTAAGAAGTGGCAGATTGCAAGTATCACGGGAAAGAAAATGGTTCGCGCAAATTCCCTTTAGTATTTATCTCGCTTGGATTTCGGTTGCAACGATTGTAAATATTGCCTCGGCGCTTTACATTTCTGGTTGGGATGGTTGGAGTATTAATGATACTGGATGGACGGCAATTATGGTGATTATCGGTACAATTATTGCTGCAATTGTTGCCATCCAAAAAGGAGATATTGCTTTTACATTAGTGTTTGTTTGGGCTTATTTAGCAATTGCTTTGCGTCATTTGACTAACCCTGTAATTTGGATTATTGCGTTAGCAAGTGCGATCGCCTTACTCTCACTACTAATCTTTGACAAAATTACAACTTCTAGGGAAATCAGCACATAAATTAGATTTCAAAACGGAGTTTTTGCTGGAATAGATAAACGTTCTCCTAAATGGGGATGCTGAAAACAAATTTCTTTGGCGTGTAAATGTAAGCGATTTGCATTAGCATTGCAGCCATAAAGTCGATCGCCTAAAATCACCATTCCCAATCCTTGAGAATCAGCAGCATGAACCCTAATTTGGTGAGTACGTCCTGTTACCGGAAAAAACTCGACGCGAGTGTAATTCCCTTCCCTAGATATCACCTGAAAATGAGTTACACTCGGTTTACCAACTTGCCAATTAACTGTCTGAAACGGGCGATTTTCTGGATTTCCCCAAAGCGGTAACTCAATTACACCTTTGTCAATTAACAACACACCAGAAAGCACAGCTTCATAAACTTTTCGCACTTGTCTTTGTTCAAATTGTTGACTCAATTGGCGATAAGTTTCCCGGTGACGTGCTAACAACAAAACTCCCGAAGTTTCTTGATCTAAACGATGTACAGCAGTCAACATCATTCCATCAGGTAAAACTTGACGCAACCGACTAATAACACTATCTTGGTTATAGCTGTAACGTCCGGGTACAGAAAGTAATCCCGCAGGTTTATTTACAGCAATTAACCATTCATCTTCGTAAAGAATTTCAATTTTTTCCCTTGGTTCTCCCGCAGTCATTCCTGATAACAAAAACCCCATTAATGGCTGACAGCGTTCTACACAAGCCCCATAAAATTCTCCTGCAACTTTATCCCCATTAACAGAATTTTTACCCCACCAAAATTCAGCCATTGCCACAGGTTTCAGGTTATTTATTGCTGCATAATGTAACAGTTTTGGGGCGCAGCAATCACCCGTTCCAGTGGGTAAACCTGCTGGCATTAATTGTTGTAAAGTTAGGGATTTTCCCGAAAAATTAGTTAATGAGTAAACAGCGTGCATTTGCGTTTGTAACTGACGAGATAATTCTTGACGCTGTTTTTTTAATTCCCGAATTTCGACATCTGCTTGAACCATTAACTGTTTAATTGGTTGTAATAGAGCATCTCTTTGGCGTTTGAATTGACGTTTTTCAATTCCTTCTAAACGACTTTGATTATTGAGTTCTTCTAAAGCTTGGTTGAGTGCTTCTCCAGTGAGAGTTTGGCAGATAATTTGACGTTTTTCTTGGCGTTTTTGTTTAGAATGTTGATGCCGATCGCACATTTCCAGCAACTTTCCCTCAAACTTCCGAAACAGCATTTCATACTCTTCTCTTTCCGGGAGTTGCTTCAGCCTAATTAATTCATTTTTAATCGCTTCCAACTTAGCTAAAGTGCGACTTTCTTCTAATACCAATTCCTCCCTTCCCGGAATCGGCGGAACCCAACCTTCTACCACAGAACAACCATTAAGAAGTCCAGAAAAAGCTTTTAAAACTCTGAGTTTGCCATTGGATAATTCTATAAGTAATATGCCATACATTTTGCCTTCCTGGGAAAAGCGATCGTGTTGAGAAAGTTGCTGCATTAAACTTTTTGCGATCGCTTCTGCTAATGGCGTGCGCGGTAACTTCAATAAATCACCAGTTTGGGGACAATATCCTTGATACCAATAATTAATAGATGAGTTACTTAGAGCAAAATTGCTAGAAATAAAATCGGCAAGTTGATGATGGATTACCATATAATAGTGTTTTACACCTAAGTAATAATAGTTTAGCTCAGGTGGTAGGGAAGTCGATCGCAGATTTGGACGACAATGAATGCTTCGCTACCTTTGAAATTATGGGATTAAATGCTAAAATCGGGTTAATAACATTGTTTAGTTTTAGCTTTAGAGAACCGTGCTTCTAGAAGATTACTTTAATTTTTTAGCTCCTGATGACATTCGGCTCAAAGGCACACGAATCGGCATCGAAACAATTTTATTTGACCACCTTTTTCGTGCTAAAACACCAGAAGAGATTGCTAAAACCTATCCTTCACTAACCTTAGAACAGGTCTATGCAACAATTTTGTACTACTTGCATAACAAACCAGCAGTTGAAGCTTACATGACTGATTGGTTAGAATGGGGAGATAAAATGCGAGCAGAACAACAGCGTCATCCCCGCCCAATTGTAGAGAAACTGCGAAAATTGAAGGCTCAAAAATTGGCAAACTCAACTGATAATGCTCAAGTATCTTATTGATGAAAATGTCGATCCCATTTATACCAATCAACTGCGCCGTCTTAACCCAGATTTATTCGTGATAGCAGTTGGGGATATCACTGCTCCACCCAAAGGGACATTAGATCCAGAAATTTTACTTTGGTGTGAAGAACATGGCTGTATCTTAGTGACTAACAACCGCAAATCTATGCCAGTTCACCTAAAAGATCACATAGCTTTAAAACATCATATACCTGGTATTTTTATCCTAAGTCCAAAGTTAAGTATTGGGGAAAATATTGAGCAGTTACTTTTAATTGCTGAAGGTTCATTTGATGATGAGTATCAAGATAGAATAGAATTTTTGCCTTTATTTTAAAATTTGGCTAAAAGATCGTGGGGTAGTGGCGATCGCATATTACCCATAATATAAAGACGTTATATATAACGTCTCTACAAGATTTTATGTAAACATCTTGTAGAGACGTTTCCTGCAACGTCTCTACAAGATGTTTTGAGATGTCTCCAGGAATTGAGATTTTTGATTGGAGATTTTACACAGAAATTTGCTCCTCTTTCTCTACTCCCTTAACTAAATCAAAAGCTTGAGCAATTACCATGTCAGATGAAACTCCTGAAGAGTCGTAAATAGCGCGATGGAGAACGTCATTTAATGGAGCCCAGCGATCGGGATCTGAAATCGTAAACACCACCACGCTAGGAACTTTTAAAGCCGCTGCTAAATGAGAGACTCCAGTATCATTACAAACCACCAACCGGGCGTGGGTTAACAAAGTTGCCAAAGCACCCAAATTAGTGCGCCCTGCTAAATTCAAACTATCAGCTTGCATCTTAGCCGCTACTGATTTGGTTAACTCGATTTCGCGCTGCGAACCTGTGAGTACCACCCGTAAACCCAAACTTGCCAACTCATCCGCCACCTGTGCAAAACCAGCTGGCGACCAACAACGTAGCGGTGTACTCGCACCAGGATGAATGCAGACAAATTTGCCCTTTTGTAATTCTTGCGCTTCTGGAATTTCTTGAAATGCTTGTTCGTCCTCCTTCCACAACGGAAACTCCAACTCCTCCCCTTGGGAAGGGACTCCGATATATTCTAAAAGCCTTAAATAACGCCGCACTTCTGATTCATGGGCGAGGTAAGGCAAAAAAGAACGTTCATCGGGACAATATTCCCCAGGTGCAAAAAACCCAGCACAGATGCGGGCACCAAACAGCTTAATCAGCGGATTAGTGACAGTACCGCTGCCGTGCATTTGCATCGCCAAATCAAAATGCTGACTTTGGACATATTGCAGAAACAGAGGAATTTGTTCTAGTTGGGGTGTTAACTCTGGTAATCCCGGAAACCCAGGAAATAGCCAGAGTTCATCGAGATAATGGCGGAAGCGATCGAACAATGGTTGAATCTGAGACGATCCAATCAGAATAATTTTCGCCTCTGGAAAGGCAGCACGTAGCGATCGCCAAGTCGGGACAGCACATAGAAAATCACCCAGTCCTACCAAAGCACGTAAAACCACTATTTTCTGGGGACGAAACTGTAAAGTTTTAGCAGAGTGGAAGAAACGTTCAGGAATCTGATTCACGCTTAACAGCTGGTAAAAACATCAATAGGACAAAGTTAACCCAAGAGGCTATCAACCGACAAAGCCTAAATATCTTTGCCTAACCCAGTAAAATTCCTTACTGTCAAGTAAAATAGCCGCTACACACTGCCTCTACTTCTACCCCAATAGTTAACTTTTCGCAACAACTTCTAAAGAAAGGCACAAGGCAAGAAAGGCACAAGGCAGAAGGCAGAAGTAAAAATTCTCAACAGTCCCCTTGTCCCCTTGTCCCCTTGTCTCCTTGTCCC